>CAYVRC010000037.1:0-40017 GCA_964453205.1 uncultured Pirellulaceae bacterium
CAGGTGGGTCATCGCACCGTCCATGAACAGATAGATGATGTGTTTGGCTTTGCCGGTGCGATGACCCGACGCGGCGATCGCCGGTTGCCCCATGAATTGTGTCGCGACGGCGCTGCCGGCGAAGGATACCCCCAGGCACGCCTTGGTGATCCGCTGCATGAACCGGCGACGGTCTTCGGTCGTGAATTCGATGTTGGTCATGAGGAAGCCCAGGAAGGTTAGTGGATGAACATGAATTCGCGGGTGTTCAGCAACGCCCAAATGATGTTTCCGTATCCGACGTGTTGCTGACCGCCGTTCTGAGCGATCTCCGAGGCCGCGACGCGACGATCGGTCCCGTTGGGAGGTCGCGACAACACGGACAGAAAAATCGCGTCGACACGATCACGCGTCGACGGCTCCTCGAGCACGTTGTCGACGATCGCCGAACCGGCTTCCAACATCACGTGCGTGATCGGGCCGTTGAACATCGCCAAGATTTGCGGAACCGTCGCCGAACGATCCGAACCGTTGATCGACTCGCGGTCACCTTGGCCGAACTGACGCAGGAAGTGTTCGCCGGGAACCGGACTGGGCAACTCGCTGGCACGGCACAACACGTTTCCCTTGTAGGCGTGTCGCCTCAGATTTCGGTTGTACGTGCCGCGGAAGTAAGTGTCGTTGAATTCGAGTGATTTTTGCATCACTTGTTCGTAGCTGACCGTCGCGAAATCGAGATCGGCGACCGCGGCCACGTCGCTGGCCGAGGGGCGTTCAAAAGGCAGCGGATTGCGAACCGCCAAGGTCAGCATCGAATCCCAAATCTGTTCGGCGGTCATCCGACGGATCGTCGGACCGGGGAACAGATACGGCTGTCCGCTGCTGGCGTCGTACTCCTGCGCCTGTTGTTGATAGGTCTGGCTGTAAAGGATCGCTCGCATCAACTGTTTCAAGTCGAATCCGTTGCCGGTCAACTCGGCGGTCAGCGTGTCCATCAATTCGTCGTTGACACAGGGATTGTCGTCGCTGAAATCGTCGACGGGTTCGACCATCCCGACACCCATGAAATGTTTCCAGAGTCGATTGGCGACGGTCTTGCCGAACGATTCGTTCTCGGACGAAGTCAACCAGGCGGCGAATTTCTGCCGCTTGGTTTCGTACTGCCGCGAATCAGGAATCTCGCCCCAGGGGACGGCCGGTTCGACGATCTCGCCCGGCTTGGCGTCGGCATACGCGTAGTCTTTCGGCAGACGCATCGGTCGATCGGTTTCGCTGACCACGAACGTGTTGGCGCGGACGATGCGTTGGAAGTATCCCGGCACGCGTCCTTTTTCGGCTTTCTCTTTCGCCTGGTTGATCAAGACGTTGGCCGGATTCTGCTTCTTGAATCCCGGGTCGCCGCGACGGATTCGTGTCGACACGCCGGCGGTGTAAGCCGCCAGCTCGTAAAACTGATACTGCGACCAGTCTTGGAACGGATGGTCGTGACACTGGGCGCAGCCGATTTGCGTGCCCAGAAAGACGCGCACGGTGTTGTCGATGTACGGCAGCGCCATGCCGTCGTCACGAAGCTGGTAGCCGACCGCCGGGTTGTCCCAGCTCTTGCCGTCGGCGGTCAGCATTTCGTAGACCCATTCGTCGTAGGGCCGGTTCGTGCGGATCGACTCTTTGACGTAATGCGCGAAGGGTTCGGCGATGATGTTGGGTTGCGGCCGATCAACGAAGCGCAACACATCGGCCCAAAAGTTAAAAAGGTGGCTGACCGAGTCGGGGCTGCCCAGCAGTTCGTCGATCAAGTCCTCGCGTTTGGAAGGCTGCGCCGATTCCAGGAACGCACGCGCCTCGGCCAACGTCGGAATGCGACCGGCGACGTCCAGATAGACGCGTCGCAAGAACGTCGGATCGTCGACGCGGTCGGCCGGCAAGCCACCGGCGGCGACCAGTTTTCGTTCGACGTAGCGGTCGATGTCGGCGGCCACGCGTCGGGCGTCGCTACGCCCTGAAACGGAGACACCGGTGACCTGCATGGCCGACCGCCGCGGCGTCAGCACGCTTTCGGGCAAGCGGATCTTGACGGCCGGTTTGGGCTTTCGCTTTCCGCCCGGTTTTCGATTTCCGCCCTTCGACTGTGCCCAGGCCGGAACGCTCAGCAGCAACATCGACATCGCCGAAACGACGATCAGGCGGTTCGCCGGGCGGGCGGCGGCCCGTCTTCCTTTGGTCGGCAGAGGTTTCATCACGGACAGCATCTCGGGAGGGAAAACGATCACGGCGGGGCCCGGATCGGGCCGGCCACGGCGGCAAGGCGTGACGAGAAAAAAAGCGTGGCAACACCACGATCCGCCCACAAGTTATGATAACCGCAGTCGACGTCCGACAAGCGAATTGTGACTCGGCGGGCCTCCCTTTCCGCCAAACGGGAAACGCTTGATCCGGACGATCGAACCCTTCGGAATGCCCGGCTTGCCGAGGATTTTTTTCAACGGATACTTCCGCCGCCCCCAACCCGATGCCAACGAGACGCGCCATGGGAACCCCCCTTTTTGTCGATCACCGGTCCACGCCGCTCTTGCCGACACATCCCTGGCGTACCCGGCCGGCCTGCCGCGTCTGGCTGGCCTGCCTGATGTTGATCTCCGGTGCCTTAGCGTCCGGCGCGGTGACGGCCACGGCACAAGACAAGGCGGCGACGACCGGTTCGCTGCGGGTGACCGAATCGGCCGAGGGTGCGGGTTGGATCGTTCACGCGGGCGATCGGATACTGGCCGGATACGAAGTCGATTCGGCCGGCAAACCGATCGTCTATCCGCTCAAGACACCCTCGGGGGTCAGCGTCGTTCGCGATTATCCGATGAAGCCTCAAGGCCCCAACGAAAGAGACGACCATCCGCACCACCGTTCGTTGTGGTTCACCCACGGCGAAGTCAACGACACCGATTACTGGTTGACCAGCGAGGCGAAACGAGACGGCATCACGAAACAAACCGGCGGCAAGGCCTATGTCGACAACAGCACCGGCGCGGTCGTGATCGAAACGACGAACGACTGGCTCAACGGCCGAGGCAAGCGTGACCTGACCGACACGCGGCGTTTCACGTTTCAGCTTGACGGAAAGCGTTTGATCTTGGACTGCGACATCCGACTGACCGCCAGCGACGGTGAAGTCCACTTCGGCGACACCAAAGAAGGCAGCTTCGGGGTTCGCGTCGCGGGCAGCATGAAGTCGGACGCCAAGCTGGGCGGTCAGATCACCAACAAGGACGGCCAACACGGCAAAGAAGCATGGGGCGTGCGTTCGCCTTGGGTCGACTACAGCGGCCCCGTCTTGGAATTCGATGCCACCGATGAAAAACCGTCTCAGGAAGTGATCGCCGATTCGACCAACGGGGTCACGATCCATTACCATCCGTCCAGCCACGGCGCGCCGTGTCGTTGGCACGTCCGGACTTACGGATTATTCGCGGCCAACCCGTTCGGCGAATCTCATTTCACCGGCGGCGAGAAGACCGGCGGGTTCCGGTTGCCGGCCGGTGAATCGATCGACCTTTTTCACCGCGTCGTGATTCACGAGGGCGGCTTCGATCGTGACCAAACGTTGGCCGACGAAGCCGGTTACGCGTCGATATCACCGAAGCCGTTGGATTGATGCTCGGATCGAACCGACCGCCGTTTTCGTTGGCCGGTGAAGCGGCGTTGATCACCGGCGGAACGCAAGGCGTCGGCGGGGCGATCGCGCGTAGCGTTGCCGCGGCGGGAGCCGACGTGTTGCTGGCCGGCCTTCGTGACGACGCCGCGGCCCACGAGACGCTCGGTCGGTGTCGGGACCTGGGCGTGAAAGCCGAACTGGTGACCGCCGACATGTCGCTCGATCCCACGGCTTACCTGGACGACTTTTTGGCGTCGATCGATGCTCGAGTTCGGCAGGCCGACATGCCGCCGATCCGTTTGTTGGTCAATAACGCCGGAACGTTCATCGACAAAGCGTTTTTGGACATGGATTACCAGACGTATCAAACGACGATGCGTTTAAACGTCGCGTCGGGGTATTTTTTGACGCAAGCGTTCGCACGGCGGTGGGTCACCGACGGGATCGAAGGCCGCGTCGTGTTCACCGGATCGATCAACGGCTTTCTAGCCGAACCCGATCATACGGCTTACGACACCAGTAAAGGCGCGGTGGCGGCAATGGTGCGGTCGCTGTGTGTTTCGCTGGCGCCGCACGGCATCCGCGTGAATTCGATGGCGCCCGGATTGGTGCGGACTCCGCTGACCGGTCCCGCGATCGATTCGAACGGCTTGGACGCTTGGATGAAACTTCACACGCCCAACGGCCGAGTCCCGTCGGCGGACGTTTGCGGCGATGCGGTGGTGTTCTTGCTGTCCGACGCGGCCGGTCATATCCACGGACAAACGTTGATGGTCGATGGAGGCATGAGCGTGTGGCAGCAACCCGATCCGCCGGAGGCGAGCGGAGGCGTCCGGTGAGGCTTCTTGTCACCCCGGCTTGACCGGGATGGACGACTCGGGACGATAGGTGCCGCCCGACGGTTCTTCGACCGTTCTTTTGACTCTCATTCTTACGACTTTCATTTCTATTCGACGAGGAATCTTCATGCGACGCGCCAAAATTTCGATCATCGGGGCCGGCAACGTCGGCGCGACTTGCGCCCACTGGTGTGCCGCGTCGGAACTGGGCGACATCGTCATCTTGGACATCCCGCAAACCGAAGACATGCCGGCGGGAAAGGCACTGGACCTTCGACAGTCGTCGCCGATCATGGGATTCGATTCCAACGTCATCGGCACGACCGACTATGCCGACACCGCCGGTAGCGACGTGATCGTGGTGACCGCCGGCATTCCCAGAAAACCCGGCATGTCGCGTGACGACTTGCTGGCAACCAACGCCAAGATCATCACCAGCGTGGGCGGCGAAATCAAAAAAACCAGTCCCGATGCCGTGGTCATCGTCGTCAGCAATCCGCTCGACGCGATGGTCCAACAGATGTGGAAGGTGACCGGATTCGACAAGTCCAAAGTGTGCGGCCAAGCCGGCGTGTTGGACACGGCACGCTACTGCACGTTCCTGGCGATGGAATTGGGTGTCAGCGTGGAGAGCATCAGCGCCCTGTTGATGGGCGGCCACGGCGACACGATGGTGCCGATCCCGAGCTGCACCAGCGTCGGCGGCATCCCGGTGACCCAGCTGATCGATCCGGCCCGTTTGGAAGAAATCGTCGACCGGACCCGCAAAGGCGGCGCGGAGATCGTCTCGCTGTTGAAAACCGGCAGCGCCTATTACGCCCCCGCGGCGGCCTGTGCCCAGATGGTCGAAGCGGTCGTGCGTGACAAGAAACGCGTGATCCCGGTCGCCGCACTTTGCGAAAGCGAATACGGCGTCGGCGGCTACTACGTCGGGGTGCCGGTCGTGATGGGCAGCGGCGGCGTCGAAAAGATCATCGAATTGTCGCTGACCGACAGCGAAACGGCGGCCTTCCGGCACAGCGTCGACGCGGTCAAGTCGCTGGTCGCGGCGATGGACGAATTGTTGGCCGCTTAGGGGCGTCGGTCGTTTCGCTGATCAACATTGACACGATTTCGGCGGAATTCCTAAGCTCGGCCAAACGGCCCGAGAAAACGTGAAACAGATCTCCGTGTTCTGTTTTTGTCACGACTGACCGATCCACCTCGACACCAGTCCGAATCTAGCCATGCGACGACTTGACGGTTTCGATCACGACTCTTTCGGTGACTCCGACTCCCACGATTCGGGTCATCACGGCAAATCGGGCCCCCACGACGGCCACGCTTCGCGACAGGAATCGGCCCCGGCGGTTTCGCTCGGCGACTTCGATTCGCCCGCCGGATCGTCGTCCCCGGACGACTTCGGCGACGCCGGTTGGTCGCTCGGGTTCGAATCGCACTCGCCCGCCCTCGATTCGCCTCGGTCTTTCTTTTTGCCGCTGCATTACGAGGCGAGTTATCAGTACCCGCTGATCGTTTGGCTGCACTGTGACGGGTTCAACGAGCATCAAGTCGAACAGGTGATGCCGCACATCAGCCTGCGAAACTATTTGGCGGTCGGTGTCCGCGGCGTCCGCGCGGCCGATGCGATGGGTCACCGTTTCGAATGGCCGCAAAGCGCCGGGTCGGTCCAGGCCACGTGGCGGCAAGTCAGCAGCGTGATCGAAGAAACCAAGTCACGATTCTCGGTGCATCCGGATCGCGTGATCCTGGCCGGCTACGGTCGCGGCGGCACGATGGCACTCCGCTTGGCCATGCGGCAGCCGGAAGCCTTCGGTGGGGTCATCTCTCTGGGCGGTCGACTGCCCAGCCGCGGCCGTTTGTTCAGTGATCTGGAAACCTTGCGAAAGCGTCGGTTGCCGATGCTGTGGCAATGGGCGGTCCAAGGCGACCACTTCGAAAGCCAAGGCTTGGCCGAAGACCTGCGGAAAATGATGGTGACCAACAGCAAGATCGAGGTCCGCCAATATCACGATCACGACGAAATGAACACCGTCACGCTGGCCGACATCAACACCTGGGTCATGCGATCGGTGGTCAACGGGTCGGTCTGTCAGACAGGCGAACCGAATCCGTCGCTGCCAAGCTCGTTCTCGGCGAACTGACCGGGCCGCGTCTGTGGCGGGCCCGGTCAGGGCCCTGCTAAAAATCGTCGCTTCGGCGCCGCGCTAAGGCCGGCGGCGTGTTCAAGAATCGATCGCCGTTTCGCCGGCGGCTCGGTTGTGTTGTTCCCGCAGCTGTTTCATCGTTTCGATGATCGCCTCGGCTTCGTGACGGACGGCGTCGGCGAATTTGCGTTGCCCGGCGGATTGTTTCGACGTCGCCTGGTGCTTATCGACTTCGCTCCAGTCCAAGTCCCAGTGCTTGATGTCCGCCGCTCGACGCAATTCGTCGACGGTTCCCCGCAGCTTGTCATGCAACGATTGATTCGGCTCGGCGTTGAAGCGTCGATACGGAGCGCGGCCGCCCCCGCGAATCGTCCCGCCGCCTCGAAGGGACCGTGGCTTTCCGCTGAGCTGGTGCTGAACGATCGCGGTGATCGCGGCCGTCAAGCCCAACAAGATGGCGATCACCATGGTTTGGTACATGCCGGCGAGCGCCAAAATCACAGCGCCCAGAATGCACGCGACCACGGCGATGGGGAACAACCGCGAAACCGCTTGATCGGAACCCGGACCCCGTCGGCCGGGCGGCGTCGCACTGCCGGCGGGCATTCCTTCGATCCGCAAAATGACCACCGTGGAGTTGTCCGGTCCGCCACGCAAGTTGGCCAAGTCGACCAGGACACGCGCGGCTTCGTCTTCGGGCAGGCAACTCAGAATCGCACCGATTTCCTCGTCGTCGACTTGGCCGGACAGACCGTCGCTGCACAAAAGAAACGTGTCTCCGGGCAACACCGGAAACGGCCCCTCGGAATCCACTTGGACGGCCGCGTTGGGACCGAGCGAGCGAGTGATGACGTTTTTGGGGATCGATTGCCCCAGCGCGCTGTCAGGATGGACTTGGCCGCTGGCTTCCATTTCCCAAACCAGGGAGTGGTCAAACGTCAGCTGTTCCAGCGTCTTTCCGCGGAGCCGATAGATCCGCGAATCTCCGACGTGCGCGATCACGGCTCCCTCGGGCAAAATCGCCAGCGAACTGGCCGTGGTGCCCATGTTGTAAAACTCGGGATTCTCTTGACCGCGACGGTGGATCTCCTCGTTGGCTTCCTCCACGGCATCGCGGAGCACGTCGATCGCTTCGACGTCCTCCCCCCCCCAAGCACCGTTGCGACAATAGGCCGAAGAGATTCGTTCGGTCGCCATGCGGCTGGCCAGCTCGCCGGCCGCGTGGGCACCCATTCCGTCGGCGACGATAAAAAGATGGCCGCGGTGAAAGAACCGTTCGGCCGAATCGGCCAACACCACCGCGTACGAATCCTGATTGTTGGATCGGCGCATGCCGACGTCGGTGACGTCGGCAAAGGCGATTCCAGGTTTCCAAGGTTCCGACACCGGCACGCTGCTCGTGGATAAGAATGACTGACCGCAGACGATACAATATCGTACAGACTAACCCGCCGGCGGTCGCCCTGTGGAAGTCCGGATTCGACGGATCATTCGCCCGTCGATTCTTGTTCGCTAATGTCGTCTTCGGTCAAGATCCGGAACCCCTTGCCGATCAGGGTCTCTTGCGCCCGTTCGATGTTGTCGACCATGATCGCGACGGCCGGTTCGGCGTGGGATCGGACCATCAGAGGATAAGCCTGGATGATGTTCAGCTCGGCTTGCAACAAAGCCGTGCACACCCGCAGCAACGGCTGTGGACCTTCGGGCAACTCCACGCCGACCAAGTCCGTCTCGATGATCGCCAAGCCGCTCCGCTCCAAAATATCGCGGCCTCGGTCCGGATCGCTGACGACGAATCGCACGAACGCGCACTCGGCGGCATCGCTGATCGACAAGGCCACGATACGAATCCCGGTGCCTTCGAATCGCTTGACGACCTCCAGCAACTGGCCGACTCGATTTTCCAAAAACACCGTGAATTGTCGGATCGCCGGAAAGTCGCGACCTCGCATGGTCTGAAAGTCGGTTCCCGAATTGGCTCCGAAACTCATCGCATCATTATCCTAGTGGGGGCGTCGGCCGGAGCCGCTGAATGTGCCAGAGTGTAGGCCCGCCGGACCGGATCTGACAAGTTGGATGGCTGCGGCCGTTCTCGCGGCAGCCCTTTGTCACCGACAGAAACATGACGATGAACTCGACCGACGCAGAGAACTCGACCGACCACGACCCGCGGCACCGCCACGTCATCGAGCTGCGGGTGGCGTATCAGGAAACCGACGGCCAGCGGCGGGTGCACCACGCCAACTACTTGAACTACTTCGAACGTGGCCGCGTCGAAATGCTCCGCGCCCAGGGGATCTCCTATCGTCAGTTGGAGGACACCGGGGTGCTGTTGGTGGTCAGCGAAATGAGACTGCAATATCACGCGGCGGCCGAGTTCGACGATATTCTGACTTTGACAACCGACGTCGTCGAAGTCCGATCGGTGCGGATTCGCCATGCCTATCTGATTCACCGCGGCGACGAATTGATCGTGGCGGGCGGGTCGACGATCGCGGCGGTCGATCCGTCCGGCAAGCCCTGTCGTTTGCCCGCGGTGCTGCGGCGACTCGGAAAACCCACCACCAGGGTTTCGTAACGCCCCCCGATCGACCCCTCGTCGACTCGGTTTCCGACGCCTTTCTGCTCGGACGCTCGGGGTCGCCGAGGGGAAAAGCTGGACGTTCGCGGCGAAAATCGGTACAATGTTTCGTATCTGGGGGGGCTTCTGGCCTTTCCGGTTCACCGCCGTATCCGGACGTCGTTCTGGAGCGGTCCCGCCTTTCCCAGTGACCTGTCACGCATGTCATCGACTTGCTTCGTCGCGGCGCCGAGTTGTCGTCATCCCAATTCGACGAGGGCGACTTCTTTAGCGCCGGTCCGAATGACCGCCCGCGACCGTCCGTCGTGCATGCTCACATGGTCCCGACCTCCCCTCCTTCCGACTGCCGAAACAGAATCGCTCATGCGTGCCGATTTGCGGATCATCAACATCGTTTCCTTCGTTCTCTTTGTGGCAACCTGCGCGGTTTGCTTGTCGCACGCCGGTGTCGCGGGCGCTGCGGAAACGAAGTCATCGGATGCCGCGAACCCAGCGAGTTCGCCCGAAGACGAGCGTTGGCAGAGCGAGGGCTGGGAATTGATGCAGCAGTTTTGTTTGGATTGCCACAACGACGCCTACCAGGAAGCAGAGTTGGACTTGTCGCGTTTCGACACCGTCGAAGGCTTGATGACCGAAGGCAACGGCATGACCGCCGAACACGTGCTGAACATGGTCCGCTTCGGCGCGATGCCGCCGGAGGATTACGACCTGCCCACCGACGAAGAACGCAAGCGATTGGTCGAAGCCTTGGACGCGGCGATCTTTTCGATCGCCTGCGACTTACGTCCCAAGCCCGGCAAGGTCACCGCCCGACGTTTGAACCGCGCCGAGTACAACAACGCGATTCGTGATTTGTTCGGGACGGACCTGAAGCCGGCCGACGCTTTCCCGTCGGACGAAGTCGGTGGCGGCTTTGACAACAACGGCGACGTGCTTTCGCTGTCGACGATGCTGATCGAAAAATATTTCGACGCGGCCGAATCCGTCGCCCGGGCCGTACTGGTCGACCCGGCCGACCTACCGATCATCACCGACGAAGCCGCGGGTGATCGCTTGATCGTGGAAGGCAAAGATGCAACGGGCAGTTTTTACGGTCGTTTCCTCGCCCCCGATGCTTTCGTCTGGACGGAGTTCGATGTGCCCGCGAGCGGCACGTTTTCCGTCGAAGTCTCCAGCGGCATGACGATGGAAGACAGCGACGAGGGAACATTCGGCTTGTTCGACGAAGACGGAGTGCTGTTGGACACGTTTGTCAGCAAATATTACGGCGGTGGCGGCGGCGGTGGCGGACGCGGCCGATCGACGATTCACTTGAACGAAGGCAAACGTCGACTGATCATCGCGCCGCTGGTCGAACCGGACGATTGGAAAATCGGCGTGTCGAAGTTGCCGGCGGCCGAGAAACTGACCAAGCAAAGACTTCGCGAACGCCGCAAACTCGTCGGCAAGGGGCTGAAACCGGATCGTGGTTTCGATCGCGAGGCGTTGCCTTACATGGTCCGCAAAGTCGTCCTGTCCGGGCCGAAGGACTTTGACGAACCGGTCTATCCGCCCAGTCAGTGGGTGCTGCTGAAAGAACAGCCTGAACGCCGCGGCGATCGATATCGTGACGTCACCGAAGCGGCTGAGAAAAATCTGAAACCCTTGATGCGACGTGCCTTCCGGGGACCGGTCAGCGACGACGACGTCCAGGCGTATGCGGGGCTGGTCAAGGACGCGACCGATCGTGGCGATTCCTTCGTCGCCGGAATGCGGATCGCCATCACCGGCATTTTGGTGTCGCCCAAATTCCTTTTTCGTGTCGAAAGTCCCCCCGAGGACGCTGCGGCCCGCGGTGACGTCGCCGCCGATTCCGACGGCGACGATGAAATCGGCGTGATGCGACTGACGTCTCATCAGTTGGCCACGCGAATGTCATTCTTTCTATGGAGCAGTTTGCCGGACGATCGCCTGTTGCAGTTGGCCGACGAGAACCAGTTGCACGATCCGGAAACGCTGCGTCGCGAAGTCAAACGCATGCTGGCTGACGAAAAGGCACGATCGCTGGCGACCGAGTTCGCGTCACAGTGGTTCGGGCTTCGCAACCTGGACGTCGCCGAACCCGACGCGGAACGTTTCAAAGGTTTTGATGCCGACCTGCTGCCACGCATGGCCCGAGAAACCGAGACGCTTTTCATGCACTTGGTCCGCAACAATCTTCCCGTCGGTGACCTGTTGACCGCCGATTACTCCTTCGTCGACGCGGCGCTGGCAAAATACTACGGACTGGAAAATGCGGGTGACTTGGGCGATCAGTTTCAACGAGTCTCGCTTGCCGCAACCCCGCGACGAGGCTTGCTCGGTCACGCCGGCGTGCTGACATTGACCAGCAACCCGACCCGCACGTCGCCGGTGATCCGCGGCAAATGGATTTTGGAAAACATTCTGGGCACGCCGCCGCCCGAACCGCCACCGGGCGTCCCGGAATTGGAGGAAACACAAACAGCCGACGCGACCGCCTCGCTGCGTGAACAAATGGAAATTCATCGATCCGACCCGTCCTGCGCCGCTTGCCACCGCGTGATGGACCAACTGGGTTTCGGGTTGGAACAGTTCGATGCCGTCGGCCGTTACCGCGAAAAAGACGGCAAGTTTCCGGTCGACGCGAGCGGGGAACTGCCCGGCGGACGCAGCTTTTCCGGTGCCCAGGAACTCAGCGAGGTGCTCGGCCGCAGCGAACAGAAAGCCTTCGCCGACACGGCCACGAAGCGTCTGCTGACTTTCGCGCTCGGCCGCGAACTGAAACCCTCGGATCGCTGCGTCGTCGATGAAATCGTCAACCGCTGTGCCGAAACCGATTACCGCGTCGCCGATTTGATCACCGAAGTGATCCAGAGTCGACCGTTCCAGTACTATGAATGGACGGACGAAGCGCCCATCGCCGACAATTAATCACCCGCCCCCTTCTTGCCTTTCTCGACTCCCTTCCGCCCATCTCCTTGGAGACTCGCCATGAAAAGCCGACTTGCTACCGACAAAACGATCGACCAACGAGACCCGCACGGTTTGTTGCACCGCCGAACGATTCTGCGGGGCGCCGGCATGGCGTTGGGTTTGCCTGCCCTCGAAGCGATGACTCCGGCGGCGACGCGTGCGTCGGCCGCTTCCGCCTCGGTCGCCACGGAACCGCCCGTACGGATGGCCTGCGTCTTCGTCCCCAACGGTGTGATCATGCCGAATTGGACCCCCGAGGGCGAAGGCCGCCAGTGGGAACTGTCGAAAACCCTGAAACCGCTGCAGTCCTTGAAAGAAAAATTGAACGTGGTCAGCGGTTTGGCGCTGGACAACGGTCGCGCCCACAATGACGGGGCCGGCGATCACGCACGCGGCGGTGCCACCTTCCTGACCGCGGCCCGGCCGGTCAAAACCAGCAGCAACATTCGTCTGGGGATTTCCGTCGACCAGGTCGCAGCGACGCAATTGGCCGATCAAACACGACTGCCGTCGATCGAGTTGGGCTTGGAAAGCAGCCGCAATGCCGGCAGCTGTGACTCGGGATACAGCTGTGCCTACTCGTCCAACATTTCGTGGCGAAACGAGACCCAACCGATGCCGAAAGAAACCATCCCGCGGATGGCTTTCGATCGCATGTTCGGAACGGGAGATTCCCTGGAACGACGCGAGAAAAATTTGGTGCGTCAAAGCATCTTGGACGTCGTCCGTCGCGACGCCAAACAGTTACTCGGACAAGTCGGCCGAACCGATCGCCGGAAATTGGACGAATACTTCACCAGCATCCGCGAGATCGAACAACGCATCGAACGCACCGAACAAGAGGATTCCGCGGCGCAGCCCGACCTGGAAGTCCCCCACGGTCGCGTCGAAGCGTTCCGTGAACACGTGCGACTGATGTACGACCTGATGGTCATCGGTTTCCAAACCGATACGACTCGCGTGGCCTCGCTGATGGTCGACAACGCCGGCGGTCGACGGGCTTACACGGAAGTCGGCGTGAAGGAAGCCCATCACGGGCTGAGCCACCATCGCAATCGTGATCACGAAGTCAATCAACTGAAGAAAATCGATCACTACTTGGTCGAACAGTTCGCATACTTCCTGCAAAAGCTCGATTCGGTTCGCGAAGGCGACGGCACACTGTTGGATCATTCGATGGTCCTGTACGGCAGCGGCATCAGCGACGGAAACCGGCACCGTCACGAAGACTTGCCGATCGTCCTGGCCGGTAGCGCCGGCGGTGCGATTGCAACCAATCGGCACATCGTCACCCAACAAGAACGACCGATGGCCAACCTGTTCCTTTCGATGCTGGACATGATGGGCACGCCCGCAGAATCGATCGGAGACAGCACCGGTCGATTGACCGAACTGGGCGTCGCTTGATCGGCCGACGGCTTTGCGGATCGACTTCCCTCGTGTCTCGCCGGGATCGGCGGACACGTCAGGGGACTGGGCACTACCTGGTGTTCATCGCGCCCTGAACGACGTCCAGCACGTTTTCGACGACTTCGTCCGTCGTCATGCCGTCGGTGGCGACGACAATCGCGTCGGCGGCGGCACGCAGTCGTCCGACCAAGCGGGCCTGATCTTTCCGGTCCCGCTCGTCCTGGGCCGCCAGGATTTCTTCAAACGGCAGATGGGTCCCCGACGAAGCGAGTTGCTGCTGTCGCCGCTTGGCACGCTCGGTCGCCGATGCCGTCAAGAAAATCTTGCAATCCGCGTCCGGGAAGACTTCCGAACCTTGATCTCGTCCTTCGGTCACGATGTTCCGCCCGGCCGCCACCCGACGTTGCTGGGCAGAAAGCTTCTCACGGATGGCGGGCTGATCCGCGACCCGCCCGATCGAAGCGGTCACCTCCGGCGTGCGAATCAGATCACTGACGTCTTCGCCGTTCAGATAAATCCGTGCATCGGTCCAGCCCAACTCCGCCGCGTCGGCAAGCGAGACCAACGCGTCGATGTTTTCCCGGCTCGTGTCCTCGAGGTCGAAACCCGCACGGATCGCACCGAGCGTCACCGCGCGATACATCGCACCGGTGTCCAGGAATTCAAAACCCAAGCGTTCGGCAACCCGCTTGGCGATACTGCTCTTCCCGGCTCCCGCGGGACCATCGATCGTGACAATCACAGCGTTTAAGACTCGTTGGCAAAAGGGTGGGACGTTCCGGAGTGAAGTCTATCCCAGGCGACGCGGAACCGTCAGCCGCCGGCTGTTTTCGGGAGAGCCCGAGGAAGCGAATCGGCTTCGCGAAAACGGGAACGACAGGCCCGCCGGTTCGACACGAATCTCACCGCTTCACGTGGATCGCTTTTTCGCGGTTTCCCCCGCGGTGACCCTGTCGATGCGATCGGCCAAATCCTTGAGCAGCGCGTCTGTAATTTTAGGATCCGTCGCGTCGCCACGGTAACGGGCACCGTAGAACAGCCGCGTGAGCGCACCGAACGGTTCGCTGGCCGGCAACTTGCTGTCCGCAAAACGCTCGCCCGCCTGCATCGACAATTCTCGGGGTGTTTGCGCCGCCTGGCGAACCAGATCCACTCTGGACAAGGTTTCGACGGCCCGTGCGTAGAATTCCAAGCTCGGCTCGGCGGCTTCCAAACCCGTGGTGTTCGTTTTTCGGCGGCCCAAGATCGACGGCAGCTTGATCCGCAGCATGATCGCCACAAACAAGGTCAGCGCCACGCCACCCAAGGCAGCGGGCATCGAAAACGACCCGCCCGAAGCCAACGAACCGCCACCCAGTTCGCCTTGACGGGCGCGAGCCAGCGTCGCCTGCATACGTCGAATCAAGGTCCCGTAAGCTTCGCTCATCGGTGTCTCCCCGGCGCTGGCAAACAAGGCTTCGTCCTGTCGGGCGCCGTCCATGTCGACGACGTAGTCTTGCCAAAAGTTCTGGGCGATGTCCAGCACTTGCCCCACGCCACGATCGCGACGATTCGACCCGCCTCCGCCACCGCCGGGCGTCGCATCCAGCCGAACCCAGTAATGGGACGACGGCCGCTGACCGTAAAGCGTCGTCTCGGTGGGCAACTCGTCGGCCGGGACCAGGGCCTCGACCCAAGCATGCGCGTGCAACTGCCTGGCGACGTAGTATCGCCCCAAGTCGTTGTATTCGTCGGTGTTGTATCCCACGACCAGCCGCGCCGGGATGCCTTGGCTGCGCAGCATCATCGCTAGCGCCGACGCGAAGTACTGGCAGTGCCCCGAACGGTCTTCTCGCAAAAACTGTTCGATCGGGTCCATTCCCGGAATGATTTCGGCGTCCAGATTCAAGCTGTAGCGGAACCCGTTGCCGCTGATCAAATACTGCTCCACGGCCTTCGCCAAGTCGTAGGAACTGTCCCGGCCGGACGGAAGATCTTTGCGGACCATGTCGGCGAAGCGTTTCGCCGACGGAATCCGCTTGACGTCGTATTGCAAACAGATCTCGCGATAAGTCTCCCAGTCGTCTTCGACGACATCGCGTCTGTAAATCAAGTTCAGATCAGCGGCTTCCCTATCCGATTTTGACGGATCACCAAGATCTTCTCTTTCCCCCGAACGTTCACTTGCACCGGAGGACATTTCGCGACGGTGGGTGCGTCCCCAGATGTCGTTTTCCGTCCAGGGTGCGATGATGGCGGTCTGCAGGCCGCCGCGAAAGGCGTTCGTTCCCAGGCGGTAGCTGATTCTCGGCAGGCTGGATCCGAGAATCGCATTCCCGCTGCGGCGACGCAGTGTCCAGTGAAGTGGGTCGTGCGATATCCGTGTCCCCTCGCTCGTCTCGTGATAAGGCACGATACCGAACAAAGTCGCCGTACGCATCGCTTCGCAATCGATATGAAGCTCGACGGAATCAAAAAAATTCTGGTCACTCGATCTTTCGGGGATGAATTCAACGGGCAACGGCCCAGGCCGTGACAGATTCCCTGACGATTTCATCGACCAAGTCGCGATCGCATCGGCCCGCTGTGAACTCGCGGAATAGTATTCCAACGCCTTGCCGCGAAGGTACATCGGACCGGCGATCAAATAAGGCTGACCGGTCCGACGATCGGTCAGCTGAATCCGCAGCGCCTGCGCGCTGTTTTGCAACAACTGGCCGACTTGCTGCAGGCTGACCCGATCGTTGAATCCGACCATCGGGCCGGCCGACTTGCTCATCCGAGCCGCGTCGGTCGTGCGCGGCAGCGCGTAGAAAAAAACGCAGCCGACCAGCAACACCGCCGGTGTGATCGAAAGCAGCGTCACGCGGGCGATCCGCCGCGACGCGCCGGCCAAGGACGATTGCGATTCGGGGGACCATGACTGCAGACGTGGAAGGATCCCGCGGCCATCCCGATTCGTGATGTCGCTCGGAAAAGCGGGCGCCGGTTCACCGTCGACGTCCGTGTCAGGCGTTGCCGAATCGGGCGGCGACAATGACCTTTCGATGACCACGGATTCGTCACCCGTCCTGGCCGCCGTCAACGAAGCCAGCAGGCTGAGCCCCCACGCGCCGACAATCCCGATCGGAACCAAGAGCAATCCGTAATGCAACGCGTCGTTGAAAACCGCCGCGACGATCAATTGCAGCAAACAAAAAACGACGATCTGTTCAAAAATCCGCTGCGTCTTCTTTTGCAGCATCATCACCGATTGCACGATCACCAACAGTTCGGCGACCGCAAGGATCTGGCGGCCGCCGGAATTCTCATCGATGCGGAAATCGCTGATGCAATAAAGGCCCGCCAACCCCATCACGGCGTAAGCCAGCAACGAAGGCAGCGCGAATAGCCTCAGCCGGTCCACGCATACGTAGCCGAACACGGCAAAAAAGACGGCCACCGTCGGCAATCCGGTGGTGCCGTCGCCACCGGCCAACACCAAACCGCCCAGACACGACAACATCGCAAAGTAAAGCTTCAGTCGCCGCGTCAAACGAGCCTCGCGGGGTATCAGGGCTTCTCGGGCGTCCCCGTCTTTCTCGGCCGTTTGTTCCGCGTTTGCGTCACCGGCGATCGGTTCTCGGGTCATGTCGGCGGCCCCGTCGCTGCGGCCGTCCGACGCTGCGGAAGCCCCGCGGAACCGTCCACATCGTGGTGGATGATCATTTGATCCAATTCAGTGGAACAGACATTCAGCCACCGAATTCTCCCACGGCGGCCCCATGCCGACAGGACTTTTCGCAGCCCTTCGTCACGTTGCATGGCAGCTTCACGACTTCGCGGACTCGCAACGATCAAGTCCTGCGGAAGCCCCACGGCCTCCACGGCCAAGCTTAGCGATTCCCCCAATCCGGGACGCTGCGTCGGTCGAACGCCCGCGAGGATATGGAACAAACGTCGCCGCGCCTCGAACGACGCCCCCCCGATCGCGGCCTGGCTTTCTTCACCCGCGCAGGCGAAGACGATCCGATTGCCGGGGACCGCGGAAAGGTCGACCAGCAACGTCGCCGCCAAACTGATGGCCGTCTCGGAATCCGTCCCCTGTGACGCGTCCTCGTCCGCCTGCCACGCGTCCAACAATACGCAAACGTCGTAGCGACGCTGTTGTTCGAACTGACGAACCGCCAGTTCGCCCAAGCGTGCGGTCGTCCTCCAATGGATCCATTTCGGATTGTCCCCCGGATGATATTCTCGCAGCCCGAAAAATTCACCGTCGTCGGTCCCGCTCCGCTGCGCCCCCACCGTCGCCCCGCCGACGCGACGCAACAACCGTGACTGCCAACCGCGTCGCAGTTGCAACAGACGCGGATAGACGTCCAGGATTTCAAAGTCGTTGACCGTCATCTGCGACTTCATCAACGACAACGGAAATGAAGTGGAAACCACGGTCGGTCCGAAACGGTACGACCCGCGATCGGCGATCCGGCAAGTGTAAATCGGCGACACGGTCTGACGGCCGGCGACGACTCCGATGCCGCTTTGCGCCACCAGTCGCTCGGAGGACGCGCTTGCGGTCGACTTACCGTCCGATTTTCCCGTCGATCTGGACTTCGCCAATGCCGCCGTTTGCCCGGAGGTGCCCAGCCAACGAGGCGCTTTTTTTTCGCGTTCGCTGAGAACAATCGTGTCTTCGATTCGCAGCATCCAGACCGGCAACCAGCGATTGTGGTTGGTCAAGCGGAATCGCACCCGGAACGGGGTGCCCGCAAACGCCTCGGTCGGCAAGCGGCGGTCGATCGACAGCGACTCGGTCGAACGCCTGCACCAACGCCACTGGACGATCAACGCCGAGACGATCAACGCCGCCAAAATCAACAGCAAATTCAGACCACGAATCGCGCCGCCCAACATCGCAAAGGTCGCGATGAAGGCGAAATGCAAACCGAGTCGGGTCAGACGATTGCGAAACAAGTTCGGTCGGAGGGCTAAAAGAAAAGGTTCTGGTACCGGCGACAACCCGATCCGTGCCGGGGCGTCGTCCGCAAGATTATCTTAACCTTTCCGTTGACCCCTCACACTTCTCGGCCGCTGCTTCGATTCCCCGGGCTCAGACCGGCACGGGGACTTGTTGCAGCAAATCGGAGACCTGTTGTTCGACGACTTGTCGGTTGGCCCCCTGGAAAATGCCTTCGGGCAGGACGCGGTGGGATAACGCGGCGACGGCCAAGTTCTTGACGTCGTCGGGCGTCACGTAGTCGCGGCTTTCGGTCACCGCGCGGGCTTGGCAGCCGCGATAAAAACTCAGCGCGCCACGAGTACTGACGCCGACCTGGAATCCGTCGTACCGGCGGGTCGCCCCGACGATGTCCAGCAAGTATTCGACCAAAGCATCGTCGAATTTCACGTCACGGACGCTGGCTTGGGCTTCGCCGACTGCGGTGGCCGTGACGACCGGTTTCAGATTCTCGACCGGTTCACCCATTCGGTGCGTCGACATGACTTCCCGCTCGACTTCCCGAGTCGGATAGCCGACGCTGGTTCGCAACAGGAACCGGTCGAGTTGGCTTTCCGGCAGCGCATAGGTGCCTTCGAATTCGAACGGATTTTGCGTGGCGATCACGATGAAGGGGGACGGCAAAGGAAACGTGTTGCCGTCGACGCTGACCTGCCGATCGCTCATCGCTTCGAGCAATGCCGACTGGGTCCGTGGCGGGGCGCGGTTGATTTCGTCGGCCAGCACGACGTTCGAAAAGACCGGACCACGGCTGAATTCGAATTCATGGCGATCGCTGCGGTAAATCATGCTGCCGGTGATGTCCGCGGGCAGCAAATCCGGCGTGAACTGCAATCGGGCAAAACTGCCCTCGATCGATTGAGCCAACGCCTTGGCCGCCAACGTCTTGCCGACCCCCGGGACGTCTTCCAACAAGACGTGTTCGCCGGCCAGCAACGACAGCACCAGCATTTGCACGACCTCGTGCTTGCCGAGCAACACTTTTTCGATGTTGGCAGAAAGCAGTCTGGACGTGTCGAACGCGTTTTCGGTCATGGTGTCTCTGTTTCGCGGTAGCGCCGGTGAATCGGGATCCCCAGTCTAGCGTCCCGAAGCGATTCTTGGTGCCTCGGGGGCTTGGGGGTTCCGCGCCACCTGGCTGTCGCGAGCTTTTTCTGACACGCGGCCCGGCGATTTGCCGAAATCACGTCTCCCGGGCGAGACTCATTTGACCTCGATCCAAATGGGCAGCGTCGTCAACCCGCCGTCCGTTGCGGCCTTCAAATGAAACAGTCGCTTGCCCGGAGGCGTTTGCGGATCAGCCGTCAAGAAGAACTCCCGCTCCGTGTCGCCTTTCAAAATCAACAAGCCGTTCAGACCGATGTTGTCGACGATCAAGCCGTGCGACGCATTGCGGGCTGCGAATTCTTTTCCCAGGGCGACTTCATCGTCAAAGCCTTCGGCACGATTCAACCGCACCCCCGCTGTGACGGTTTGCCCGCGTTCGATCGACAGGGTCCAAGGGCCGTCGGCGCCACTGCGTCGGTCGAAGAAGTCGAGTGAATCGATCGGCTCGATCGTCGGACGCAGCGCAGGTGCCTTGCCGACCGTCAACTTGCCCAGCGATCCGGCCGATCGCTGAACCGTACGATGGCCGATGTCGGCCGTCGCGATCACCGTCGGCTGAAAACTTTCAGGCAACGCCGACGCGTCGTCGATCCAAACGATGCCATACGCGGCGTCTTGCCCGGCTTGGACGGTCACGGGAAAGCTCGACGCGGCACCCGACGGCAGGCCCTGAACGTCGAAAGTGACCGGTCCGTCAAAGTCATCGGTGCGACGAACCTGTACCGTGAACTCTCGCCCCGCACCGATGTGCAGTGGTTTGGTGATCGGGGTGACCGAGGCGGTGAAATCGGGGTCGGCGGCGCGAATGGCCAATCGATAACCATAGTCTTCCCCGCCCTGTCGACGCGTGTCGGTGATCGCGACGGTGAACGTTCCGTCGCGCGGCGCGGTGAAAATCAGCCGGCTGTTTTTACCGGCATGCCGCATCGGGTCGTCGTCGTTCCGGTAGTCGATCGGGAACACCGGCAAACCGTTGGCCAACGGCGGCTGACCCGGACCGAGCGGACGAACGATGTACGCCGGTTCGCCGAGCGCGTGAGCCGCCTGAGTCGTGCCGAAGTACGTCCAGCGTTTGCCGATACCGGGATAAACGTTGAAACCCGAATCGGGGCCACGCGGGTGCATCCACAACTTGGTGACCTCGCCGGCGGCGTACAAATAATCGTTCAGGTTCATTTCTTCCCATGCGAACATGCGAAAATCGCTCGACTGGGTGCTGTCTTTCCCACGGAAGGTGAAATAAGAATCTCGGATCGCCTGCAAGCGGACTCGAACGACGGGCTGACCCGATTCGTCTTCGATCCAGATGATCGGGTCCAAAGGACTTTCCGTCGTCGCTTTTCCTTCGCCAGCCGCGTCCGAGACGGCATCGGCATCGATCGCCCAGACCTCGCCGGCCTTGGCGTTCCAAGCATACCGGTCAACCTGATCCGGCGACGTGATGCCGCCGGTGATGACCGCGTTTCGCGCGACGGCCAAGACCGCATCGTCGTCAACGCCAACGCCGCGAAGTTCGTCTTCGGTCGACACACGAGGCCGATCGAAACTCAGGTAGACCGGCTTGACCGTGACGCCGGAACCGGGAGTCGATCGATCGCCCGCCGACAGGGAGGGCAACATCCGCGTTTCGGTCCTGCCGTCCATCAGCGTGATGATCGCCTGTTTGGCATCCGCGGAAACGGCAACATCACTGGCGGCCTCTCCGAGCGGCCGGAGCGCCGCGGCGATGTTCCAATCGCGACAGCCGAGCACTTTGACGTTTCCGGCTTCGCTGACCAAAACGAAACCGGCCGTGCCGGGACGATCATCGGTGTGCTCAACGCTGGGAATCGCGGCCATCGCCACCAAGGACGATTCGTCGACAAAGCGTGTCGCGACCAGCGGATGAATCCGCGGTTTTTCGGTGGACAAAAGTCGCCAGACGCGGAGCCGGTTGTCGGCGCTGGCCGCAACAAGGTGCCGGCCGTCACGCGTGATGCCGACCGCGTAGACTTCGCCCTCAGGCTGACCCAACGTCCCCAAACGCTCGCCCGTTTCCACGTTCCAAAGCTTGACGGTTTCGTCGGCCGACGCGCTGGCCAGCAGACGACCGTCGGGCGAAAACGTCAGGTCGAAAATGGCACCGTTGTGCCCCTGCAGTTCGGCCGTCTTTTCACCGGTCGCGGCGTCCCACAACATCACGATGCGGTCGTAACCACCGGTGGCCACCGTCGTGCCGTCGGGCGAAAGCACCGCGGCATAAAGCGTGTCACGATGGCCTTGGAACACGGTCGATGCGACCGATTCGATCGCCATTTCGGATGCCGGATCCGAAGCCAGCTTTTGCGTTTCGATCAAATAGGCTTCGCCGAAAGCCCCGGTGACCCCGGAGGCGGCGATCAGTTCAGATCCGTCGGCGCTGAAATGAAGCGAGTTGATCTTGCCGGGAAAACCGACCGCCGTGCCGAGCACGACGCCGTCGGCATCCTGAAGGGTCAAGCGACCGAACCGCGCCAAGGCGGTCAAACCAGCACCGGTCCCATCAGCACCGGACGCGAGGGCGACTGCGGTGACCGGGCCGGGCACGTCGTCGCTGGGCGGGATCGCCGGCGTGCGAAGCCGTCTGCGGTCGGGAAGCTCGCCGCTCGGACCGATCGCCCCCTGTTCGATCCAGGCGGCCAAAATCGCCAGTTCCTCGGGGTTCGGCCCCTCGGCGTCGTCGGGCGGCATGACCGGTTCGAGCTTGCCGCCGGCCATCAGCAACAGGCGGCTGCTGTCGGGTCCACCGGGAGTGATCGCCGCTCCCGAATGCCCCCCACGCATCATCGCGTCGTGCGTTTCCATCACGAAACCGCCCTCGGGATCATCCGCCGTGTGGCAACCGATGCAATAGGTTTCCAAGATCGGCAGCACGTCGTCGGTGTAATCGACTGCCTCGGCGGACCACGCCGCGCCGCCGAACATGCAAACCGCGGCGACGACCGCTAACTTAATTCTAAGCATGGTGAATCAGTGATTGAAAGTGAATTCGGTGCTCGTCAAGACGCTCCACGCCATATCGCGGAGCGCCGTTTCGCGGGAATCGTACTCGGCGACGACTCCCAACATCGTTCGGAGTTCTTCGTCGGTCGGCTGACGAACCAGAGCCATGCGGAACAGTCGCTTGACGGCTTCTTCGTCGGTCAGGCCTTCCGCGATCATCTGCTCGATCACGTTTCCCTCCGCTGCAAGTTTCGGGTTCAACGTGTCGCCGTTGGAAAGGTGCAGCACTTGAACCATGCTGGGTTCGCCGCTGCGTTCGCATTCACAGGTGATCTCTCGAGGATTTCGGCCGAACGTTTTCAGGAAGTACGAACTGACCGCGGAGTCGTACAACTCGATCGCGCGGGTCCCCGCCGGATAGAAATCCGTTTTCTGTCGATCGGCTCCCTGGAAATCGACTTGGTCGTAAGTCGTCGTGGTTCGCAACACTTGGTCGATCGAATCCAGCAAGACCTCGGCCATCAAGCGTCGCGGGTAATAGCGGCTGAGGTACTTCGACTCGTCGCGGTTTTCCGGCAGCGGGACGCTGCTGCGGCCGTAGGCCTGACTGCTCAAGATCGTCCGCATCAGCTGCTTGATGTCGAAATCGGCGTCGGCCAACGACTCGGCCGCCGCGTCCAACAAAGACTCGTTCGATGCCGGGTTGCTGAGTCGCAAATCGTCGACCTGCTCGACCAATCCGCGGCCGAAAAAGTTGGCCCAGATTCGGTTGGTGATCGATCGCGAGAAATACGGATTCTCGGGATCCGTCATCCACTCGGCCAAGGCTTCGCGACGATCGCCGGGATCGTCAAAGGCCAGGGGATCGGCATCCAAGGGTGCCGGCGGCTGTGGCTTGCCACGATTGGGCTGGATCAGTTCGCCTTCCTGAGAAACATACAACGTGCGGATGCCGTCGCCGTTTCGTGAATCGCCGCCCCAGCCTTTCGCACGAACCCGCGAGAACAGATTGGCCATCGCGTAATATTGGTCGTTCGTCCATTTTTCCAGCGGATGATTGTGGCACCTGGCACATCCGATCGACAGACCCAAAAACGCTTGACACGCGTTCTCGGTCATGTCCTCAGGCGTCTGGTGAAGGGCGTAAAAGTTGGTCGCGCCGTTCTCGCTGCTGATGCCTTGGGCCGTCAAGATTTCGCGGACCATTTCGTCCCATGGCTGGTTCTTGCGAACCGCTTCGCGTACCCATTTGTAATACGCTTGGACCGCGATCGGACGCAGCCGTTGGCCATTGACCAGCAACAAGTCGCTCCATTTGTAAGTCCAGTAGTCGACAAAATCCTCGCCGGCCAACAATCTTTCGATCAAACGGGCGCGTCGATCTTGGTCGGCGTCGGCGAAGTACTCGTCCTGTTCCGCCAAAGTCGGCAAGCGACCGACGGTGTCCAGCGTCGCGCGACGCAAAAACGTTGCGTCGTCGCACGGCGGTGAAGGTTTCAAATTCAACGTCGCCAGCTGTTCCAGCGTCAGGTCGTCGATGAAGTTCGATCGGGGCGCTCGTGCGTAAACCGATTCGGGAACCTGGTTTTCATAAGGCACGGTCATCCGCGAAAGTGCGACGCGACTGCCGAACCAAACCAGCACCGCGCCTTCGCCGCTGCCGTTGACGGTGACTTTGCCGAATTCGTCGACGCCGGCGACGGCTTCATCGGTCGCCGAAAACTGGGACCACTGCGTCACGTCGACGGTGCGACCGTCGTCGTAAACGCCGCTGACCAAAATCTGCGACTGATTGCCGGCCCGCAACAAGGCCTGTTCGGGCGACACGCGAATCGAAATCAGCCGGGCGTCGTCGTCCGAGGGGCCCGTCGCACCCGCGGCGATCCACCGGGACAGGATTTTGTAGTCGCGTGATTCGGTGTCCAAACGAAGCCCGCCTTTGTGCGGCAGCGCCCCGGTGGGCTTCGCCAAAATCAAACTGCGCCCCGGGTCGGCCAGTTCCACGCGACGACCACGGGTTTGACGGGTGATCGCAAAGTGATCGGCGTCGGGATCGTAGCCGCGTAACGAAAGTCGAAAACCGCCTTTGCCGGCAAGCGCCCCGTGACACGCCCCCATGTTGCAACCCTTGCGTGCCAACACCGATTGGACTTCGTTGCGAAAGTTCCACACGTGCGGCTTTTCGGCACCCGTCACCGTGACATCGACCGTCGCGGTCAAGTCTTCGGCGCGGGCGGTGATCGTCGTGGTCCCGTTGCCGACCGCGACGGCGACGCCGTCGTCGATGCGAACGACGGATTCGTCACCCGAGGAAATCTCCAGTGCGTCGATCGGTAACGCCGCGCCGATCGCGTCGTCCTTGTCCACCACGACGCTGATTTGCTGGCGGCCTTCGCTGCCGTGCAAGGTGAAATCACCCGGCAAAATGGCCAGTCCGGCCGGACCGGCGACGACGGGGCAGATGGGAAACAAAACGACGGCAAAGCCGAGTAGAAAAAATCGATTCATCAAACGAACAGCTCCTTGATTTCTCGGACGCCAAAGTCGACCAGCGGGAACGGCCGCCCGCCAGGACCGGGCATCTCCGCGTGCAGGTCCAAGCCCAGGCTGTGAAAGATCGTCGCGATGATTTCACCGGGACTGGTCGGACGATCTGCCGGCACGCCGCCGATCGGGTCGCTCGCACCGATCGCTCGGCCCCCCTGAACGCCGCCGCCGGCGAAGGTGCAACTGAAACACTGTGGCCAGTGATCGCGACCGCCGGCCGGGTTGACCTTCGGCGTCCGGCCGAATTCCGCCAGCCCACAAACCAGCGTGTCGGACAACAACCCGCGTCGATCCAAGTCGGCGATCAGTGCCGAATACGCTTGGTCGTACATCGGCGCGACGATGTTCTTCATCCCTTCGATCGTCGTGAACGGTTTGCTGCCGTGGATGTCCCAGGTGACCTCGTTGAACACGGTCAAGAACGTGTTGATGGTCACGAAACGCACCCCGGCTTCGATCAAGCGACGCGACAACAAACAACACTGGCCGAAACGGTTCATGCCGTATCGCTCGCGGACCTGGACCGGTTCTTGGGTCAAGTCGAAAGCCTGACGGGCTTGCGGGCTGCTCATCAAGCGGTAGGCCGCTTCGAAATTCTTGTCCAGCATCTTCGCGGACTCGGTGGCTTCCAGTTCCTTCATGCGGCCTTCGATCGCCGCCCGCATCCGTCTTCGACGATCGATGCGGACGTCGCCCAAGTCGTCGGGCGGCAACAAATCGGGGACCTTGAAATTCGGCTGGCTGGGATCGGCCATCAACGCGAACGGGTCATAGGCTTTGCCCAAGAACCCGCCGGCTTGTCCGTTGGGCAAGTTTCCGCCGCCACGTCCCATCGTTTCGGGAAGCACGACGTGGGCCGGCAAGTCACTGCGGCGGCCCTTCATGTACTGCAACACCGCCCCGGCGTGAGGATAGTTCACACCGCCGTTGAACTGGCGTCCGGTCTGCAACATCTGCCAACCCGCGTCGTGGACGGCCGCCGCGGTGTGGTAACAAGACCGCACGATCGAAAACTTGTCGGCGACTTCCGCGTGACGCGGCAGGATCTCGGAAAGTTGGAAATCGCCGCGAGTCGAGATGGGGCGAAACGGCCCGCGGATCTCCGCCGGCGCTTCCGGCTTCATATCGAACGTGTCCAGCTGGCTGGGCGCGCCGAGATTGAAGATCATGATGCAGGATCGCTTGTCCTTGTGCGGATCGACGCCGCCGGCGCCGGCCGCCGCCAAATATTGCGGCAACCCCAGGCCGATCGCGCCGAGCGTTCCGATCTGCAAAAAGTCCCGGCGGGTCGCGCCGTTGCAGGTGTGCGATTCGGCACGAGATGTCAGGTTCAGCATGGTCAGATCCGTCGCGGGTGGGAAGGCGAACCGCTCGGTCGCCGGTGCGAAGAAGTCAGGCAGGGTGCCCTCAGAATACTCAATCTAGTCGATGCCGATCGGATCCCACAAATCGCCGATCTTTCGCAGCGTCGATGCGACGGCCGATCGTTCCGGTGAAACACGATGGTTGTGTCCTCGGGAGCCCGCAAAATCGTCAAAGCTTGCCAAACGCACGGTCCGTCTGTAGGGACTGCACGGGCCGGGCCGAAGAATCCGGATGAACGGGCGAGCGTTCTTTGCCGACGGCGTGATTCCCCCGGGAATCACGGCTTCGGCGAAGGCCCGTTTTTGAAATTCCGCTTCCATCAGAACGACGGACCATGCACATGCGTCGCCTTTTTGCCCGGCTGAGCCTTGCCGGAGCCTTCCTGGTCACGACGACCGGATTGGCTCTCGCACAGGCTCCCGCCCGAACCATCAATAGCTCGGCCAGCTCGCCCCAGCTCAAAAAACTGAACGTTCCTGCTTCCGCGGCCCGGTCGATCGCGACACAGATGAGCCTGCGCTATCACGACGTGCCGGGAATCAGCATTCAACCGGATGTTCAGAACCAGCAAGTCGTCGTGATGGCGCCCGCGAACCAGCTCGGTCGCATCGCCAGCGAAGTGCGATCCCTGGTGCAGCAAGCCGTCCAACCCGCCTCGGCAACCCAAAACGGGCCGCTGCAAATCCAGCTGATGCAGATCACCTGGCGCGAGTTCGAAGACAGCCTGAATCAAATCGCACCGTCGGGCACCCCCGTGACGACCAGCCGCAACGGCGAACGAGCCTCGTTCCAACTGACCTCCGCGCCGTTGGGCGGAACCACCGTCGAGGTCGACCGTCGCGGCAACAGCGTCACCGTCATCGCGCCCGAACCGGCCATCCCCGGCTGGCAAAAAATGATCAAAGCCATCGACGGTCGCATCAACCAACCCGGGGACGTCATGGAATTGGTTCGCTTGGTCAACGCCGAACCGGCGCCGATCCAGCGGGCGATCCGGTTGTTGCGGGAACTGGAACAAAACGATCAAGAAGGCTTCGCCGCGGCCCAGCTACCCGCCGGACGACAGGGCGGCCGTTCGCCGTTCAAGAACGCCGTGTTCCAAGCACCCGCCGCCCAAGACGGCGGTGAGGACAATGCCGCCGGCGACGACGCCGGAGGCGAGGCCGGCCCGCAAGGCGTCGCCGGAGACACCGAGCTGCAATTCATTCCCGAACTCGGCATGATCATCATCAAAGGTGCCAAGAAAGACGTCGAACGGGTCCGCCAGATCATCCAAGAAATCGAAGAACAAAGTGAACTGACGCGTCCCGAAGTCGAAGTCAAACGACTGGACCACGCCGACAGCAACGCCGTCGCGGCGCTCCTGGAACAGCTTTACGACGACGTCCTATCGACGCGACAAGGCGAAGTCAGCATCACGGCTTTGGACAACCCCAACGCGCTGCTGTTGATCGGTCGCAAGGAAGCGATCGGCAGCGTGCTGGACTTGATCGGAAAGATCGACTTGCCGATCGACGACGACGACCGGTTGCGGGTCTATCGCTTGCAACACGCATCGGCCGTCGACGCGGAAGAAACGATCCGTGGATTCTTTTCCGAACAGCCCGGCGTCAGCGATGACGTGCGCCCCGGTTTGGGAACGCGGGTCCGCGTCTTGGCCGACTATCGAACCAACAGCTTGATCGTCAGTGCCTCGCCGCGTGACCTGGAGGAGGTCACCCGCCTGATCAACGAATTGGACGTCCAAAGCATCCCGTCGACCAGCGAGATCCGAACCTTTCCGCTGAACAACGCCCTGGCCGAAGAACTGGCCGAGACCTTAACCGACGTCATCGCGACCGCCGAAGGCGATACCGTGACGACGCCGTCGACGACCCTTTCGATCGTGCGGTTGGGCAGCGAAGGATCCGAACAACTCGACAGCGGCATCCTGGCCGGCGCCGTCATCACCGCCGACGCGAACTCCAACGCGATCGTCGTGAAAGCCGACAGCTCCAGCATGCCTTTGATCGCCGAACTGATCCGTCAGTTGGACTTGGCCCCGGGCATCGACTCGTTCGTCAAAGTTTTCACGCTCGAGAACAGTGACGCGGCGCAGCTGACCACGGCCTTGCAGTCGCTGTTCGGCGACGACGCCGGCACGGGCGGGACCAGCGTCGGTGCGGCCAACCTGACCGGCTTGGTGACTTCGACGGCATCGGAGAGTGCTTTGACACCGCTGCGTTTTTCACCCGAGGTTCGCACCAACAGCATCATCGTCAGCGGCAGTGCCGAGGACTTGGAGGTCGTCGAAAGCATCCTGCTGCGACTGGACAGCGAAGGTTTCGCCGAACGGATCACGGAAGTCATCTGGCTGCGACACCAAGCGGCGACGAACTTGGCGACCGCCGTCCAGAACTACGTTCAGCTTCGGTCCCAATCGCAACAACAGATCCCCCAAATTCAACAGGGCGGACTGAGCGTCTATGACTTGCCCGATCGCGATTTGATCGTCGTCGCCGAGGAACGCACCAACAGTTTGATCCTCAGCGTCGCGCCGCGTTTGTACGAGGAGGTTCGCCGGCTGATCGATCGCCTGGACCGTCGTCCGCCCATGATCATGGTCAAGACCGTGATCGCGGAGGTCCGTTTGGATGACTTCTTCGAAATCGGCGGGGAACTCGGCCTGCAAGACTCGCTGTTGTTCGACCGCGACGTGACGACCGGAGCGCTGACACCGCCGCCCTACGGAGACAACGGATTCAATTTCAACGAAACCAACCTTCCCAACGTCAACCCGTTCAGCCCGAATAACGTCGCCGCGCGTGGTGTGACCGCTTTCGGTGTCGGCACGTCCAATCCGACGACCGGCGTCGGCGGTTTCGTCATCAACGCTGCCAGCGAGTCCGTCAACATCTTGTTCCGGACTCTGCAAACCGCCGGACGCTTGCAAATCATCAGCCGGCCGATGGTCACGACGGCTGACAACACGGAAGCCTTGGTTCAAGTCGGCCAGTTGGTGTCACGACCGACGGGCGTGGTCGTCAACCAAGCCACCACGACCATCAGCGTTGAAGACATCGACACCGGTTTGATCCTCCGTATCTTCCCGCGTGTCGGTTCGGACGGCAGCATCTACATGCAGATCGAAGCCGAACGTTCGGACATCAACAACACCGCTCCGGGACAGGTCATCGGCAGCTTCGAAGGAGTTCCGGTCACCGTCCAGCCGATCGACATCACGCGTGCCAACTCCGTCCTGACGGCGTACAGCGGTCAAACCGTTGTCTTCGGCGGACTGATCCAAAAGACCCGCGAGAACATCACCCGCCGGCTGCCGTACGTTTCCAACATTCCGATTCTCGGTAACTTTTTCAAGTACGACCGTGAGACCGAATCACGCTCGGAATTGCTGGTCGTGATGACCCCGACGTTGATCAACGGCGAAGAAGATCTGGAGTACGTCAAACAAGTCGAATCCAGTCGCATGTCTTGGTGCCTGGCCGACGTCGTCGAAGCTCACGGCGATGTCGGACTCAGCCACGGTTACGGATTGTGGGGACCGGCCATCGGACACACGATCTATCCGGACATCACGCCCACGATCGACGGCGTGATCAGCCGACAAGTGCTTTCCGACGGTGTCGTCGGCGAAGACGGCTGCATCGTCGACGAAAACACGATGATGTCGGATTCCCAACCGGTGATCTCGACACCGATGCCCTATTCACAGCCCTTCCCGCATTCCACTCCGATGTCGGACTCGCCGATCATCCAAGGTCCGATCATGGAATCGCCCGTGACGCCGGCTCCGTCCATGCAGCAACCTTTGATGCAGCGGACACCATCCATGCAGGCACCGTCGGGGCAGTCACCGTCAGGGCAGTCACCGGGCATCCCCGGTCAGCAGATCGGCTATCGGATGCCGGAATCGGGGTCGACGCCGATCTCAAGGACGACAGGATCGTCCGATCAAAACACGCCGTTCATCGGCGCATCGTGGCGTTCCGATTCGTCCACGCCCGCGCCGGGCGGCGGGACGCCGATCCGTTTGGGAAGCAACCCTCGGCCGGGGACAACTCCGACGACGGATTCAACCGACCGATCTTCCGCGACCGCTTCGCCGACCCAGTCGAAGCCTGCCGCGTCCGCCGTGTCTCCTTTTTCATGGATTCGATGATGTCAACTCCGCAAACTCACTCACCGAACCGATCTTCGCAGCGACGTCGTGCGTCGTTGTCGATCTTGATCGCCGAAGTCGCGTTGGTCGCGTCGCTCGGCGGATCCCTGACGGGCTGTTCATCGATGATGGAAAAGCAAGACATGGGACGACCGTCGACGGCCAACGCCGGCCGGCAAGACGAATCGTTGTGGTCCAAGCTGCCTTTCGTCGGCAAAAAAGACGACACCCCGGTGCCGTATCCCGATCCGGCCCAGATGGCCGCGACCTGGTCGCCCGACACGTTGACCCAAACGGGTCGAGTGCCGACACGCGGCTTCGGCGGACGGTTGTTCTTCTTTGACGAGAAGACGCACGCGGTTCCCGTCGACGGAACCTTGGTCGTCCACGGCTTTGATGAAACCGCGACCGACGAAAAGGATCGTGTGAAACGTTTCGAATTCACTCCGGAACAGTTCACCGGTCACTTCAGCCAATCGGACTTGGGTGCTTCGTACAGCGTTTGGCTGCCTTGGGACGCGATCGGCGGCGAACAAAAGAAGATATCGTTGGTCGCGTCCTTCGTGACCGCAGAAGGCAAGACGATTCAGTCCAGTCCGTCGGTGGTGCTTCTGCCCGGTTCGAAAATGGACACCGCGGAGTCGTTGGCGAACCGTTACAGCCCCGAATACAAAGCCTGGAAACTGGCGGCCGATAGCGGCCGCGCGCGATCGTCCGGTTTGACCACAACCACGATCGCCCGTTCACGACCGGCATCCAGGTCGATCGAAAAACGTCCCGAGACGACGTCGCCCAAGATGTTGGCCTCCGCCGGCGCAACCCCGTCGGCGGAAGTGACCAGGAAAACGCAACGCCTGCCCAGCCCGACTGGCAGCAACGGCGTGATCATGCCGGCCAGCGCCACGCTCCCCAGCAAACGCTAAACGCCAAACGCGAAACAGCACGCGATCGGCCGGTGACGGATCGACTGCGTTGGATGTCGCCAGACTTTCGACCCCGAGATACTCGGATCGGAATTCTGGCGAATCCCGCTACGTCGGTTTGTATCCGTGCGCTGCTAAACGGCCGACGCGGCTTGGTCGATGCGCACGAGGCTTGACAACAGCGCGCCCTGGTAAGCACTTTGTCGACCAGGAACAACCGCTCATGCAATCCTTACTTTCCGATGTCTACGACCGCTTCGACAACGAATCTTTTCGGGAAAAACTTGAAATTTCGTTTGTCCGACTCGCGGTGGCAGGGTTGTTAGTCCATCTGACGCTGATCGCGATGGCACGCTCGATACCGGCACTCGGCACGGGCGTTTTGTCCAAGCTCGATCTGAATTTCTTGCACGCCATTTACACCCCGTTCAGTTTCATCCTGTTCTACGAGGTGCTGCTGCTCGTCCTCGCCCTGCCGAAGTCCCACACCAGTTCCGTGGGCAAGCAATATGAGATCGTTTCGTTGATCGTCATCCGCCGGGTATTCAAAGACATCGGCGAGTTCCGTGATCCGGCGAACTGGTTTTCGCAGCTCGATGACGCCATCATGGTCTTGATGGATTCGAATCAAGAAATCGGTCGCAGTCCTCCTTTGCGGGGTGCTGCTGACGGTGGCAATTTACAATCTGCTGCACTGGGCCTTCGACGTGGTGACCCAGTCAGATCGCGGGGGCGAATTTCAGAATCTCGACTTGTTTTTCTTCCCCGTCTTTTTCGAATTCATGATTTTTACGGACGTGTTCTTGCTGATCATATCGCTCCCGTTTTCCAAGAGCTACGAATACCTGATTCGCAACTCCGGGTTCGTCATCTCGACCGTCCTCCTGCGTTTCTCCTTGTCGACGCCGAAACCCTACGACCTTGGGGTCGGTTCGATTGCCATGGCCTACGGCCTCAGCGTTTCAGCCGTCTCTTCTTATTTTACCCGGGTCGCATCCGATTCAACGATCGACGAAACGCATAAAACCGCCGAGACGACAACACGCTGCTAGCGGACCCAAGCTTGTAGCTGATGCGTGTCGGTCAGCCCGGTGCGACGCTGGAGGATCGTTCCTTCACCATACACCATCAGCGTGGGTAGACCCTTGACCGAGAGCGCCTGGGCTAGCTCCCTGTGTTGATCGACGTTGATCTTGATGATCAAAGCATCCGCGTCGGATGCCGTGGATTCGAATTCGTGCAACAAGCGACCTTGTTGTCGACATGGACCGCACCAATCCGCGTAAAAGTCCAAAATTACGCGACGACGGGAACCGTCCAGATATCGTCGCACGTCATCGCCGACCGCCAGCGTGATCAACGCGGGTTCCCAGGGATCAGAGTCGGCTCGTGCCGCCGTCAAGGTGACCGCGCCGGACGTCGAGGAATCATTTGAATCGGGAATGCGCGGTCCCGCTGGCTTCGCCAAGGCCACACCTGCCCCTTCATGGCTCGTCGCCACGGAACCGAGCATGGTTTCGCCACCGACCTGGCAACCTATCAGCAAGGCGAAGGCACCGGAGAGCAGTACAAGATGAAACGAGGAAATGTTTTTCATGGGATCGTCCCTTATTTCGGTTTGTCGTTGATGACGTGGGTGGTGGTCGTTGGACGTCGCGATACGCATCGTGCGTTTCTGGCGACCGTTGATCCGATGATGTCCAGTCAACCCTCGAATCCGCCAGTGTGTTCCGTGGCAATTTCGACAACGATGGCTTTCGGCAAGTCCGAAGGTCGTCTACCGACTTTGGATCGGGACGATCATCAACAATGTCCGTGTGCGAACTCACAGACGCCCCTGTACTTTGAGATGGATAATACGATTTGTAGTAAATCGGATGCCCCTGGTCCTTCAACGATGCTTGGAGAATTCCATGTCGAAGACAGTTGTATTTTTTTTGTTGGTCATGGTCACGATCGGTGGTGCGATCGCGTTGCGTTCGAAACAGCCGAACGACGATGTCGAACACGATTCGCTGACGCCCAGCCGCAATCGCTTGGTGGTTCAACGCGGAACAACGGGATTTGATCTGCGAAACGCAACGATTCCTGAAAATGAAATCCGTGCCGGTGGTCCTCCCAAAGACGGAATTCCGGCGCTGTCGACGCCGAAGTTGGTCAAAGCGGTGGAAGTCGACTACCTGGACAATGAAGACCGCGTGATCGGCGTCCGTGTCGGATCGGAAGCACGGGCGTACCCGATTCGCATCCTAAATCTGCACGAAATCGTGAACGACCGGATCGGCGACGTCCCGATCATGGTTACCTATTGTCCCTTGTGTGATTCGGCTGCCGTGTTCGATCGACGAACGCCGATCGGCGAGCGGGAGTTTGGCGTCTCCGGCTTGCTCTACAACAGCAACGTGCTGATGTACGATCGCGGCGGCCAACCGGAAAGCCTGTGGTCCCAAGTTCTTGGCGAAGGCGTGTCGGGACCGGCAGCCGGAAAAAAACTCAAAGCTTTGCCGATGGAACTGACCACGTGGGGACAGTGGAAAACTTCCCACACCGACACGCTGGTGCTCTCCGCGAATACCGGCCATGCCAGAAACTACGGCCGCAACCCCTACGCCGGATACTTCAACGCGCCGAATCTGATATTTCCCGTTCGACCGGTGGATCAGCGTCTTTCCGCCAAGACGCCCATTCTCGCGGTCTGGACAAGCGAGGGAAAGTCCAACGCGCACCCGACCGCCGGTAGCCGAGCAGACGCGTCGTTCATCGGCGAATACTCGGTCGGCGGGCGAGCGTATTCGATCGCCTTTGATCAGAAGACCAAGACGGCTCGGGTCATTGAGTCGGATGAGGGCGTCTACTGGATGCACTCGTTCTGGTTCGCCTGGAGTGCGTTTCACGCGAATGCGGAGATTGTCGCGGACTGACAAAGGAATTCACGCTGGATCAACCGAGTGGATTTCCGATCGATTCGATCAAGGGAGTTCGATCCCCAACCCGTGATTGAAACGGTTGGTGAAATTTGCCAGAGCGACCGTGGAAGCCAAGACGACCATTTGTTCGTCGCTGAGAAACTTCTTCAACGCTTCGACAACCGATGTTTCGACTTGGGACGTTTTCGTTAACTGCTCCGCGTATCGCAAGACCGACTTTTCTTCGTCGGAGAAGAGCGGCGAATCGGCAAAATCTAGAATCTGGGTCAGCTGGTCTTCCGAAACGCCTTCCTGCATTGCGGCCTGACTGTGATAGTGCGAACAGTATCCACAGTCGTTGACTCGCGACGAGATGACGTACGCCAACTCCCGAAGCTTTCCGGGTAAACCTTCGTGCACCCCGTCATTCAGCGTAACCGCTCCCTTCAAAATCGTGGGCTGGTGCGCCATGACGTTGAAGATTTCGAGCGATCGACCGAATCGTTTTTCGATAGCGGCAAGAACCGGTTTGGCCGGTTCCTTCGCGGAGGATTGGTCGAGCGGTGTGACGTAAGACATGGTTGATGATCTCAGTATCGGCGTAGCGGTGAAGTTAGATACGATTGAAAACGCAGCAAAACTCGCGCCGGGGTAGCATCCCCGACGCGAGTTTGACGGCAGCGGAATTGAAGCGTTCGACATGTGCCTCGACTCTAAATCCGTCTGCCTAACGGCTGACTTTGTATTTATCAGGGTTTTGGTTGAACATTTGTTGCTGTTCCGCACCGGGAAACTGGTAGCGAAGCCCCTGATAGATGCTGGTGAACTCGGGCGATCCGGTAATGTCTTGATTCATTTCGACGCGACAGACGGTGCACTTTCCGTCCAACGCCAAGTCCGCGTTTGCGTATTTTTCTCGATCGGCCAGGAACATGCCTTTCGCTTTCTCATTAGCGAATAAATACAGTCGGCCGTCATGCAAAGCGGCAAAATTCAGTTGCCCCGGCATACGTTTGCCCATTTCCACCAACGCGACGACGCAATCTCCCCCGAGTACGGGCGTGTATTTTTGTGGATCCTTCAAAAACATTTGCCGCTGGTCTTCGCCGGGAAACAGGTACGTCTTTCCGTCGTGCTGGGCGGTAAATTGAGCGTTCCCTTTGATCCATTTCTTCATCTCCAGGACGCAGACCGGACAGTATCCCTGCATGGCCGGGCTGCTCGCCTGCATCGTCGTTCCGCTGCCTGCCGGGGTGCCGGTCTGTGGTGTCGTCCGGGTTCCTGATTGGGCCGATGCCGTCGACGCCGATGCGATCAGTGCGACCGCGATTCCAAAGGCTGCCGTGGTCCGGTGGATCTGCGTTTTCGATTCGGATGGATACATGGTTTCCTCAGATGGTCAGGTTACAACGATCAATGATCCGACGCCCGAGGGCATGAGCTTGCTCGACCAGCCATCGAAAATTCGGGTTCATCTCCGGCGCACCGCCGGTGATGTCCAACGTCGGAATGTCGGTTTGCGACAGCACATCGATGACCGCCTCGGCCGTTTCTCGCGACATGCTTTCGCGACGTGTCGGGCCGGCGTTGACGTGGCAGTGCGTGCAGGTATGGTTGCAAACTTTGCCGACATTGATCTGCAGGACTTCGATGCCGGTGGCGTAGAGCGAATCGATCCCGCTGTTGCGTAGCTTCCGGTCGAACAAGGGTAGCGAACGATCGGAAGACTCGCCTTCAAGGATCTCCCGCTCGACCGCGGCGTCGGCCAAGTCGGCTTGGTGTTGAAGTAAAGGGAATTGCAAAATGTGGATCCGTTGCGGGTTCAGATTGAGTTGCTTCGCTCATGCGTTCGGGCGGCCATCCCCCCGAGGGAACCGGGCAACTTCCATTGTGACACGCACCCGGTTGCCGGCATCCGGAAAGCGTCAAACACCCAATCACATTGGTATCCGCCGTGATCGCACTGGCGAGAATCTTCGTTAACATGAGACATCCTTTTTGGGATTCAGCGTTGTCCAGCTCGAAACGAGACTTCCTTCCTCGTCTGTATCGGCCGAGTCACTCGACTCGCAATGTGAGCCGGCTTACAGACACGGCCACGATACAAAATCACCAGGCGCTGGAACTGTTTCGTGAACATGATCCATGACTGAGGGGCATCGAGCCAAGTACGAGAACGCTAACGAAGAAAAAACTCTGAACGGCAAGTAGCGCGGTCTGAGAATCCTGAGTCGGTGCCATCAGCCGACACGCCCGAATCCCGGATGAGTTACCATGGATGACGCTGAACAGAATCACCTTTGAAAACCAACTCACGACGGACTGGATCATGAAACAGTTGAGTCACGCGGACCTTCTCCAACTCAAACGTTGGAACACGCCAACGATCTACAACGGTTGGGAACAGATCACGGCGAAGGATCCCGCGACGGACGGTTTTAATCTTGAGGAACCTCGTGACTACATGCCGCAGATGGGACCGATGGTCGGCTACGCTGTCACCGTCATGATTGAGCCGAGCAACAAAGAACATCGCAAGGACAATCCTGATGCGTGGGACGAGTATCGCCGCTACATCGCCGGCATTCCCGGCCCGAAGGTCGTTTGTGTCCAAGACCTTGATAAGCCGCGGGTGATCGGCTCGTTTTGGGGCGAGGTGAACAGCAACACCCACTGCGCGCTCGGCTGTGTCGGCGGAATCGTCGACGGGGCCGTCCGCGACGTGGACGAAATGACCAACGCCGGCTTCAAAGCGCTTGCCCGGCGTCTTTGTGTCGGACACGCGTATGCTCATCCGGTTCGCTGGAATTGCGAAGTCGAAGTCTTCGGACGCAAGATCGCCCCGGGCGATTTGATCCACGCGGACAAACACGGGTTTCTGGTGATTGAACCCGAAGCGCAACCGGATCTTCTCGAAGCCGCCCGTTTCATGGACGCCAACGAATGTAAAACCGTCATTCCCGCGGCAAGGGGCGCGCACGGACTGTCGTCGGAAGAACTCCTTGAACGACTGAGCGAAGCCGGAAGGCGATTCGGCGAGAACACGCGAGAAATGTTCTCGAGACAGGGTGAGTGGTGAAAAAGTTTCTTGCGGATTGCGAAAGAGATCAACCACGACTGCTCGTTTCGCCACTCAAGACGAAGGTTGCGGGCAACACCTTCAAAACGGACGCAACAACAGCGAACTCGACTCCGACCCTCCGCGGCGTCCCGCCGACAATCAACCCGACAAGAGCCCACCGATGAACGTGACTCGCATCCATTCTTTTTTTCTGTCGCTTTGTGTCTTCGCCGCCCCTTGTGGTGCGGTGGATCGGTTCCTCGTTCAAGACGGCCAGCCGCAATCGGAGATCGTCGTCGACGAGAACCCGACGCGGATGCAGCGAGTCGCCGCGCATGAGCTTCGGATGCAGATCGAAAAGATCAGCGGAGCGAGGTTGCCGATCGTGACCACGCCGAGCGGCACGCGAGTGAAAATTTTCGTCGGTGCGAGCGAACATAATCCGATCACCTCCGACGGCCTGAAAAACGGTGCCTATCGCATCACCACGGGATCGGACTGGATGGCGCTCGTCGGCGAGGACAGCGAGTTCACGCCTGGCGAGCCGTTCGCCAAGAACAACAGCGACATCCCGCGAGCGCAGGCCGAATGGGAAAAGATCATCGGCGCCCCGTATGGCATGCCGGCTCGCGGTTTGTACAAGAACCGTCTGCGACTACCCGGGGATACCGGTAAACCGGATGGTGCGATGACGCAGCCCGAGGAGACGCTCGACATCTGGGGACTCGACGAACGTGGCAGCTTCAACGCCGTCTGCGGGTACTTGCGAAAACTCGGTGCGCGATGGTACCTGCCGGGCGAACTGGGCGAAGTGCTTCCGACAATGCAGACGATCCCGTTGTCGCAAATCGACGAAATCGTGCAGCCCGATTTTCCGCTGCGTCAATTCAACTTCCGTTTCAGCACCGCCGGGCCTGAAACGTCGATGTGGGTCATGCGACTCGGCTTGCGCAACGACGAACGCTTGCAGATCGCTCATGGCATTTCGACGATGACCAACCGTCAGGCCGTCTTCGACGCGCATCCCGATTGGTTCGCGATCTACGGCGGCAAGACCGACTTCAAACCTGACGACTCGAAGTGCCAGGTCTGTTATTCCAACGAGGGACTGTTCGACGAAACGGTGCGGTGGGCGCGGGCGTTGCTCGATACGTACAAGTTCGAAGCCGTTTCGATCATGCCGCCCGACGGTTACACGGCGATCTGCCAATGCGAAAAGTGCGTGGGAAAAGATTCTCCGCAGCGGAACGAACGGGGGCTTCTGAGTGATCATGTTTGGGACTTCGTCAATCGGGTCGCGAAGGAGATCGCCGAGTCGCATCCGAAAGCGAAGGTGCTTAACTGCGCCTATGGCGTTTACACCTTGCCGCCGCTCAATATCGACAAGCTCGAATCGAACGTGCAGGTCTGCATCGTCGGCGGCCGACGGCCGATCAACAAATCGGGTGCCAAAGGCCAGGGCGAATCCGCACCCGATGTGTTGCGTACGGCTTGGTTGAAAAAGACCGACCTACCGCTGCTGAACTTTGAAAACTATCCCTTCACCAGTCGCGGTTGGTACCTGCCCAGCTTCGCGGCCGGTGCGCTTGCCGATAGCATCAACGCGACAAAAGGGATCTCGGCCGGCGAAGATATCTGGCTCAGCGTGTCGCGGGACTTCGCCACCGAAGACATCGGACTGAATCACTTTCTGGTTTACTTCACCGCCCGCATGTATTGGGGCGGACCGGGCGCCGACGTCGACGCGATGCTGCGTGAATATTGCAGCCTGTTTTACGGCCCCGCTGAACATCAGATGCTCGCCTTTTTCGCTTATTGCGAAGCGAACTGGAATGCGATGGATCGGAACAAAGCGAAGGCCGACGAAGCGCTCGCGTTGTTCGACAAGGCAAAAGAGCAGGTCGACGCGACGAGCGTGTACGGCAAGCGGCTCGCCCTGATCGAGGACTATCTGAAAGGCCTGCGAATGAAGACGCGGCAACTCGGACAGAAACGTGGCCCGGTGCCAAAAGTGCGGCTCGTCGGCGATGCCTACGACATCGTGATCGACGGCAAACTCGATGACGAATACTGGCAAAAATGCCCCGTCGCGGCCACCGGCCGATTCCGCGAATTGCAAACCGGACAGACGCCGACGTTCGGAACCTCGTTCAAGGCCGGATGGCAAGGCAGTCATCTGTACTTTGCGATTCGCTGTGACGAACATCCCGGCAAGAAACCGGTCTCCGCTTCGACTCGCGACGACGACCAAGCGATTTGGCACGGCGACGCCATCGAGATCCACCTCGCCACCGAAACGCATTCCTATTATCAGATCGCCATCAGCCCCGCCGGTCACATCGTCGATCTCGATCGAGGTTCGGCGAAGGGACAATGGTTCGGGTGGGATTCCAAAGCGGAAGTGGCCACGCACATCGCCGATGATCACTGGACGGTCG
>CAYVRC010000038.1:0-39735 GCA_964453205.1 uncultured Pirellulaceae bacterium
TCGGTTACGACGGGATCGAACTGGCTTGCTGGGGGGATCACTTCGAAGTCGACAAGGCACTGGCCGAAGACGACTACTGTGACAAGAAGCGGTCGCTACTGGACGACGCCGGGTTGCAGTGTCACGCCATCAGCGCCCACTTGGTCGGGCAAGGCGTCTTGGACATCATCGACCAGCGTCACCAGGCCATCTTGCCCGACTACGTGTGGGGCGACGGCGATCCCGACGGTGTCAACAAACGTGCCGCCGAGGAACTGGCCGATACCGCTCGCGCGGCCCAAAAATTCGGCGTCGAAGTCGTCAACGGATTCACCGGCAGCAGCATCTGGCACTTGCTTTACAGCTTTCCGCCCGTTCCGCCCGACATGATCGATGCCGGCTTTGATTTGTTTGCCGAGCGTTTCAATCCGATCTTGGATGTCTTCGGCGATTGTGGCGTTCGCTATGCCTTGGAGGTCCACCCGACCGAAATCGCTTTCGACATCTACACGGCCCAGCGAGCCCTCGAAGCGATCGACCATCGTCCGGAATTCGGTTTCAACTTCGACCCCAGCCACTTGATCTGGCAGGGCGTCGATCCGGTCCAGTTCATCCGCACGTTCCCCGATCGGATTTACCACGTGCACATCAAAGACGCGATCGTCAAACTCGACGGACGTTCGGGCATCCTGACCAGCCATCTGAACTTCGGTGACGCCCGCCGCGGTTGGGATTTCCGCAGCCCCGGTCGCGGCGGCGTGAACTTCGAAGAAATCATCCGCGCCTTGAACGACATCGACTATCAAGGCCCGCTCTCGATCGAATGGGAAGACAGCGGCATGGAACGAACCTTCGGGGCCCGCGAAGCGTGTCAGTTCACCAAGAAGCTGGACTTTTCGCCCAGCACCCGTGCCTTCGATTCCGCCTTCGACGAAGCCACCGCCTGACATGATCCGCATCACCGTCAACGGCAACGAAACGTCGATCGAGCAACCCATGACGGTGGAAGATCTGTTGGACAGGGTCGACGTCCCGCCGAATTACTTGGCCGTCGAGGTCAACGAGGAAGTCGTGCCGCGCGAAGACTACGCCGCGACGATGGTCAGCGACGGGGATCGCGTCGAAGTCGTCACGCTCGTGGGAGGCGGATGATGTCGCAGTCCGCCGCCGATGATCACGCCGCCGCCGGTTCCGCCCCGCTGGTCGTCGGTCGACACGCCCTGGCAAGTCGACTGATCGTCGGCACCGGCCGCTACGACACGATGCCGCAAATGCGCGACTCGCTGGCGGCCTCCGGTGCCGACTGCGTCACCGTCGCGGTCCGCCGCGAACGTTTGTACGACCGCCAGGGCAAAAACATCCTGGACTTCATCGCCCCGGATCGTTTCACGCTGCTGCCCAACACGGCCGGCTGCTACACCGCGACCGACGCGATCCGCGCCGCCAAACTGGGACGCGAGATCTTGCGAACGCTGGGAAACCCCGGCGCGGATTGGGTCAAGCTGGAGGTCTTGGGCGACAGCCGAACCTTGCTGCCCGACCCGGCCGAAACCGTCGCGGCGTGTCGTGAATTGGTCGCCGAAGGGTTTTCGGTACTTTGCTACACCAGCGATTGCCCCGTCACGGCGCGGCGTTTGAAGGACGTCGGGGCGGCCAGCGTGATGCCCGCGGGCAGCCCGATCGGCAGCGGGCAAGGCCTGCTCAACCCCAACAACTTGCGGATCATCTTGGAATACTTGAAGGAAGACGACCCGGAGTATCCGGTCATCATCGACGCCGGCGTCGGCACCGCCAGCGACGTCAGCACGGCGTTCGAACTCGGCGCCGACGGCGTCCTGCTGAACACCGCGATCGCCCACGCCCGTGATCCGGTCCTGATGGCGTCGGCGATGAAGCACGCGGCCCTCGCCGGTCGCGAAGCCTTTCTGGCCGGTCGCATCCCTCGCCGCCTGTACGGCACCGCCAGCAGCCCGACCGAAGGCGTCGTCAGCACGCGGCCCTACGGTTCGTCGGCCTGATCAAGCCCTCTTCCGACACGCAGCGGAATTGATTCCTCTTTTCCGGCAACCACAATTGGGGCAGCCGGAACTCACCGCCCTCTCCACACGCCAACGAAGAAGTCCGCACCTTGATTGAAATGGGATTGACCAAGAAACGTCGCAAGATGCTGCAAAAGAAAATTGAAGACGAATTCGGCTATCGCCGCTACAGCGACCGTGACATCGAAGTCATCGATCGTGGCGGCTCGGCCGGTTGCGGCGTCTTCGCGGCACGACAATTTTTGCCCGGAGAACTCGTCCTGGAAGTGCGCGGCCAATTGCTTTCGCAAAAGGATTACGAAGGCAGCACCTACGTGATGGAATTGGACGAAAAGTTGTACCTGGAACCCGCCGTCCCGGCCGCCTTCGTCAATCATTCGTGCAGTCCGAATACCGAACTGATCAAGATCACCAAGTACACGCTCGGCTTCATCACCTTTTGCAACATCGAAGCCGAATCGGAAATCACGTTCGACTACCAATGGGAAGCCGCCGACTGGATCCCCAAATGCAACTGCGGCGCACCGAACTGCCGCGGCTGGGTCGTCGGCGCCGACCAGGTCAAAAAGATGGAAAAAATCGTCAAAAAGAAAAAACGCTAAGCAGCACGCGATCAATAAGCGTCGGGTCCACTTTTCTGGTCTCGCGAAGCCTATCCCCAGAGTCGCTGCAGTTGCTCCTCCGACTTGACACCCAAAGGGAACATTCCGCTGTGCGGATGAGCGGCGATACCCGCGAACTGACGGAGCGCTTCGTGAACGTGCTCAGGACGAACGCGAATCCCTTGCTCGGCAACCGTCGTCAGCGTCTGGGGATCCAGTGGAACAGCAAACTGTTTTTCATCAGTCGCGCCGATGACGCGGTTTCCTTTGATTCCGGCGCCCAGGAACATCATCGAACCAATCGACCAGTGATCCTTGCCGTCGCCTTTGTTGTAAGTCGGCGTGCGACCCATCTCGCTTTGGGCGATGACGACTAGCTTCTCGCGAATCTGCAACTCCTCGGCGCGGTGGAGCACATAAGCGATGCCTTCCAGGAACTCGGGGATCAGCTTCATCTGGTCCCGGTCATTATTGGCGTGGCTGTCGAACTGTCCGATCGACAGGTTCGCCGAGACGCAAACCCCCGCTTTGAACGACGCCAGGGCGATCTCCGCCTGCCGGGCCAATCGCTGCTTGGGGATCTCTTCTGGCACGTACGGCGTGACCCGGGCGAGTGCCTTCGAATTGACCTGAGCCGCATACAACATGTTTTCCGCTCGCTGACGACGTGGCAGGAGCGGTTGCGTTTTCCGCTGGGCACGTCGTTCGGCAAGCACCGCGTCAATGCGACTCAGCGAGAAATCATCGTGATAGGGCGTTCGCTGATTTCCATCGATCGAGTCGGCGTTGGCGATCCGTTTCAGCGACGGCAGGTAGGGGACGCGCGACATGGCGACGAGGTTTCCTGTCGCCGAATAGTTGCCGAAAGTCAGAAACGACAGCGGACAACTGGGCCCCTGACAGGCCGCCACCAGCGCCGCAAAGGTCGGATAGGCAAGACTGTCCAGTTTGCCGGTTGCCATGTACCGCGAACACGGCGAATGGTTGTTGACCGAGTAGTCCAATCCGTTGAACACCAGCAACTCATCGCCGAACTCGGCAAAGAAGTGCTCGTTGCTGAGGCCGCCCTCTTTGTGCTTCCCAGTCGGCGCAAACCGATGCTCGCCTTGCATGAGGATGTCGCCGTTCTCGTAAAGCCGGTTGATTCCTCCGACACCCTTGGGGTCCATCAGGTAAGTGGTATCCCAGCCGCCCGCAGCATTGAACACGATGTAGTAGGGACCGTCATAAGGCGGCAACTCCCGGTTGTCGTCCGCACGCGCCGCGTGAAAAAGCTGATTCGGCGCCGCCAAACCGAGCCCGGCACGCGCGCAAGATTTCAGAAAATCGCGACGCCTCGACTGGATGTTACTCATAAAGGAACTCCTCCCGACGCAGCAGGTAGGTCACGACGGCCCGCCACGCCCGCACGGTGTAATGGGGATCGGGCACGGGCGACTGGAGCCCCTGCCGGCAGCTCCAAACTTCGTTAGTCTCGATACCTTTCCGAGTGGCCGCATCGTCGACGATTCCGCGAAAGAGCGAAAAGGTGCGATCGACTTCGCGAGAGTCCTGCGTGTCGTATCGACCCAACACGCGTTGATGAAGATGCACGATGACACGGCGAATCCGCGCGTCTGATTCTGGCGACGCACCGGGCAGCACATCGGGCTCGATCTCTGGAAACAGGATCCGATCCGCCGGCTTTCGGCTGAAGTCGTAGGCGACGTTCCGGCAAGCGACATCGTTGGCGAGTGTTCGCTGGATCGAGCCCATCGCCCCGCTCGGATCGGTTGCACGCTCGGTGACTTCCTTCGAATCGATGCCGCCGTACAGCATCGCCGTCTGACTGGTCAGTCGTCCCCAAGGCCGTCCGAACACGGCCGCGATCTTTCGCTCAAGCTGCTCCGGGCTGAGCATCCGCACAACCCCGATGTCATCGAATTCCGTTCGGCGTCGGGCTGTCATCGCAGCGGTCGCCAGCCCATCGGCTCGATAAAACTCGGACACCACCCAGCCTTTGATGAGTTCCTTAAAATTGAAATCGGCATCGATAAACCGCCCCGCAATCGTTTCGACCTCCTGGCGCTGTTGCTGCCACGCTCGATGCCGCGCCGCGTAAAGCGGATCGTCGAGATCCTTTGGCGGCAGCAGAGGGCGGCGACCGGTCAGGATGTAAAACGCGTGCTCGGTCATCGCGATTGCAAAGCGTGGATCCTTGGCGGTCCGTTGGCCCAGCCATTGCAGAGCCCGCCACCGCTGCTCGGACGGCAGATCTTCGCCTTCAAAGCCGGCCGCGAACATATCGCCAAACCAGCCTTCCTTGCGCTTGCCATAGATGGCAAAGTTCGGTTTGAACCGCCAGTAGTCCTGAAACATTCCCGCCACCGGATCGAGTGTCTTGTGACAGACAACGCATTCCGACGCCTGCATCGTGGGAGTCTCAAACTTTGCGGTCGCCGCCGCCGCATCCGACCCGCGGGCGGCCAGTTCGAGTACATCCACGCCGAGAAAGTGCTGGAAGTACATGCGGGCGCGAAGACGATTGCGGTTGGTCTCCGTCGTGGGAAATCGACTCAGGTACTGAAACGTGCTCAGCAGACCCGCATGCGGGTAAAAACCCGTTTCCGATTCCTGGTCTTCGGAGCGATTGCGTCCGACCAGTGCCTTGAGCTTCACCGGAATGTACTCCAGCGGGTCGTCGGGATCTGTAAACTTATCCTGCAATTCCTCGAAGACGCCGTAGCCGCGAGCGGTGTATGGCGACACCATGATGTAGTCGGCCGTGACTATCTCGGTGAACGGCCGATCGTTTCGCACAATGTGTTCAATCAGCTTCATCGGCTCGCCGAGCAATGCCGCGCGATAATCTTTGGCCAGCTTGTAACCGGCCTGCCGACGCTCTTTTTCGTCCTGGATTTGGCTGAGGTCGTGCTTCTGGTACCACAATCGCGTTTTCTCGAAGTGCTCGTAAGAAAGCACCGTTGTTTCCGGGGTGCCATCGATGCCACGCGTCAAAAAGATATCGTTGAATGCCTCGCGAAGCCGTTCAAAGAAAGCCTCTTCACGCATGACTTCCTCCAGGAGTCGCGGGACCGCATTCGGACCGCCCTCCGCGACCTGCTCGATTTCCGCGCTGGTGGGCAAACGCCCGGCTAACGACAACGTGGCCCGTCGCAGCAATCGTCGGTCATCGATCATGACCACTCCGTCAAAAAACGGTGACTCGTTCGCATCGGCGGGCGTTTCCGGTGAAGGCGACGTCGAGGAGCCATGCACTCGACGCACAAACTCTTCCAGAATGCGATAACCGGTCGAGTCACTGGTGAGTATCTGATTGCCGCCGTGATCGAGGCCACCGACGACCTTGGCCAAGAGGACTGATCTGTCCGCTGTCTTCAGACGTGCCGCTCGCACGAACGCATCGCGGTTGGTCGCCATCCGCTTTCTCCGTTCGTCCCCCTTTGTCAGTGCCGGATCGCGCAGGACGAGCCGAGTGTCCTCCGCATCGCCGCCCTGTTTATGGCACTGGATGCACTCCATGACTCCGACTTTGGTCCAGACTTCCTCAGCGAACCAAGCATCGACCTCCGCCAGGCAGTCGGGCCCGGGGCACGGCGATATGTCATTGCCACGGGCGACGACGGAGCAAAAAATCACGGCGGCGAACACCAGTGATTCCGCGAGGTATCGGCGGTAAGTGTCTGAACGCATGATCTTCATCGCCTAGTGCCCAGTCTAGCTTGAGTTTTAGGGTTGCGTGAATCGAGCGGAAAAGCACTGTCATGGCCATATTCGATGATTGATTTCGGCGCGTACGTTGAACGCACTACCAGCGAAGGTAGTTTTTTCGCATTCGGTTGTCCAATGGTTTGCCCTCGACCGATTGACGTGCCGTCCAGTCCAACAGCAACAAGTCATCCTCCATCGACATCGCCAAAAAACCCTCGTCGCTACAACGAGACGGGCTCGCCGAAAGGGAAATCGAAGGTGGGTAAAATCGAATAGGCACCCTCCGTACCGACGGCACCGCCCATCGAAGCGAGCCATCGTTCGTTCGCAACCGCTCGGCGATGCCGGGCGGGGCGAAACAACCGCCCGGAAACCTGACCTGGAATCACCGCTTCGCAAACACTGCCGGCCCGCAAGCTTGTCCGAATCACCGTAAAAGGGGCTCCTGACCCCTTTTTCCGGTCAGGGGATGCGTAACGCGGGCCATCGAACGCCTCTCCATCGCATCGGGACCAGAAAGACGGTCAGCGAGATGGCCGCCGTCATCACGATCCGATGGTTGTCGAAAACCCAGGACAGCCACGGCCCGCTCGCCCCGGCGACGAAGCGACTCCACGACGCCAAGCCCAGCAAGCCGGCCGCGATCAAGGCCAGCAGACACGTCAAAACAAACAGGAACCGACTTCGCGACAACGTCAGCGAAACGATCCCCAGCACCAAAAATTGAGAGCTCGCGATCAGCGTCCAAGCATACGAGAACTCCAACACAACCCCCAAGCTGCCGGCGATCGGGCGCACGGCGGCAAGCAACAGCGCGACCACCGCGGTCGCGACGAGCAAGTCACGCAGCGAGACTCGGCGATTCTCAGGAGCGGCGTTGGCAAGCCGAGAATCTTCTTTGACGCCGACCGCACCACGGCTTTGCACCAAGCGCCACCCCAGCATTCGCAACAGCGTGAACGTCACCAACGACAACACGGCCGGCAACAGTGATGTCGCGAGGCCCGCCCAAGCTGTTCGCGAATCGTCGCGAAAGACCACCGCCAAGCCAGCGACCAAACATGCGGCGAACAGTCCGAAAAACATCAATCGAACCACCAGCCGACCGCGTCCGAAGACCACGCCGAACGCAAAGGAGGTCGCTATCGCCACGGTAATTCCTTGCGCATGAAGGTGAGTCCCGCGACCGACATCCAGCGGGTGCCCGGCGACCACGGCGCGGATTGCCAGCAAGGTCAGCGGGATGCCACCGACGATAACGACGTCCAGCCAAGCCGGACCGCCCTCCCGTGCCGACGCTCGCATCCAACCGATCATCCACACCGCATAACCGACCAGCAGTATCGGAAACACCCAACCGGCCCAGGCAAAGGGACGCAGGACTTCGATCACCTCGCCGGTTTGCGGATCTCGCAGCGACAGGGTGAGGACTTCTTGATCGGTGATCGCGGCGATCTGGTCGTCTGGCGTAAAACACATCGTCGAATCGAACGGCCGAGCAAAGCGAGTCAACACATTTCCGCTCTCTTGATCAACCACCTGCAATTCCGTTCGCTCGACCGCGTCGCTGAACAAAGCCAACGAGGAGTCCTCCGACAGCACCGTCAGATCCAGCCTCTCGCCGGGCTTTTTCAACCACCGCCGATTTCGAAGATCGTAAATCCGGTTTCCACCCGCGACTTCGATCGTGAAGCAACCACCACCGATGCAATCAAACTTGTCCTGATGCGGGTCAAAATCCTCTGGCAGCGAAACCGTCTCGATCACTTTCCCCGTTTCCACGTCACGGACGATCAGTGATGTGGCATCTTCGCTGACATGAAATATGCGGTCCGGCCCCGACAACCAACCAAACGACAAGCTCGAGCCTCGGCTGAAAGGCACGATCCTCCATTTGTCCGCTCCGGCGACGCTTCCGTCATCGTTGACGCGAAAGAGCTTCATGTCGGAAAGCGGCAATGGGTCGACTTCGGCAACCCGGGCTTCACCCATGGTCCCGCCCATTCCCCCGCCACTCCTTCGCGACGCGAAGATCGGCGCGAGGTCGACGAAGGTTCGTTCGCCCACCGGGTACACCGAACCGCCGAACACCGAATGATTCAGCTCGGATGTTTTAACCGCGGCTTCTCGGTCGGTCAGATCGATCGTGTAGACCTTCGGCCATTCCACGCCGACCAAGAATCGTCCGCTGATGAGAAAGTCCGGCACATCCGGAAACGCGACGCCCCAGGATTCGGTGTCGTCGCGATCCGTTAGACTTTCCCGCTCGACCCGCCATTTTCGAATGCGACCTTCGTCGTGCATGACGACTTGATCCGAGCCGTAAACCTGATAGCCGCTGCCACCGAGCCGAAAGAACTTTGCGAAGCCGGCGTCGAAAGGCTCGATCGTCTGTGACCATTCGCCCGTTCGCATGTCCACGACCAAAAGATGATCCCAGCCGTTCGGCCCTAATCCATTCCAGCTACGAAATGGCAAGTGATAGCGTTCTTTCACCGTCACTTCGTGGCTGCCCGAGGTCAACTCGAATTGCGAACTCACGCTGCTGCCGATCGTCGGAACCAAAATGATCATCCCGGCCGCCAGGGCAAGCCAAGGCAACAGCAGCAGTGACCAGATAAGTCGTCGGCGATAACCGTTCATCGTGGAAAGTATACTCGTCGCCCGATGGGCGAATCGGCAACTTCCGAGCTCGGCTCCGGGCTTTAGTCATCCGTGGACTCGATCCGCCGCCGGACCGAAGTGTGGTCGCTGTCTTCAAGTTTCTCGCACATCGCAGCTCGGGTCGCGTTCACGGCCACGTACGCCGAACAATCCAACCGCGAAGCCTCGGCGGCCAAGACCGTGGCCCGATCTTAAAATAAATGATGCCGAGCAACCCGCTATCGTGCGAATAGGCTGCCCTCGGCCCTATGCCGCCGCGAACCATACCAAGCCGAGCATCATCAGCATCAGCAGACCGATCATCGTGCCGGCGATCAGACCCTCACCCAACCGGTGCTCAATCGTACGAAGCGATCGGCCAGCGTCCGGCATTCGGTAACGAGCCAAACGCTCGCGCAGTCCGTCATCCATCCGTGCAATCCCACCGACCACGCTCCGGTCCCACGCTCGCCTGCACCACGTCAAAGCGTCGCTCAACGGGACGACAATATCGCCCGCGGGAAGCGGATGCCTGGCGAACCACAAACCGATCGGTCGCGCCAACAGAAACGGAAGTGCGACGACCCCGGCGCAAAGCAACGGCCAAATCACCGGCCATGCTTTCGCGATCGTCGGCGTCGTCCACTTCGCCGGCACAATTTCAATCGAGGGCAATCCGATCGCGATCAACACAACGGCAGCGATCAAAACGCCCCAAGCGAATGCCATCGCGAAGGACAGCCGGCGACCGCTTTGTCGTTGCCCACTCGGTTGCCGTTGCGATGGCCAAGCCAAGTAGACGAAACGACCAACGAGCAGCGTTGTCGTGATCCCACTGAGCGGAAGCACCCAAGCCAAACCGGCGGCCCATTCGTCGGACGCTCGGGCCACGGCGGCTTTCAAACCGTTCTTGGCGGCGAATCCGGTCGTCAGTGGCAAACCGGCCAAGGATGCCGCACCAATCACCAAGCCGGCAATGACCAGCATGCGGCCCACTCTCGATTGCAGCGCGGATCTAGCGACGCCCACGCCCAAAAACAATCCCGCTTTGGAAATCGCATGGTGAACCACGAACAGCAAAAGCCCCACGCTGATCATCGGCCACGCGTCGGGGACCGTCATCGCGGCACCAAAACCGATCGTGGCCAATCCCATTTGACTGATGCTGGAATACGCCAATACGGTTTTCGAGTTCCGCTGGGTTGCCCCGATCACCGCGGCGATGAATGCCGATGCCGTGCCCAATCCGATCCAGATTCCACCCCACTGCGGCATCGCCATCTCGCCGACCGGCACGAACCGCATCCAACCCAACAGCCCCGCTTTGACGATCGCCCCGCTCAACACCGCCGCCGCGGCAATCGGAGCGGATGTGTACGCCAGCGGCAAGGCAAAATGAAGCGGCATCGTCCCGAGCTTGATGCCGAACCCGATCAGTAACAAGAAAAGATAAACGCTGCACAGCGGACCGCCCACCAATCCGCGAGTGACCTCGGCAAACGTCAACTGACCCGTCAAGTCAATCGCGACCACCGCGGCCCAAAACAACAACACCTCGCCGCCGATTGCCAGGGTAATGTAAACCCGACCGGCCCGCAGGCTTTCCGGTTTCCCGTCATGCACAACAAAACCATAAGCCGTCACGCTCATCAACGTAAACAACAGCAAATAACTAATCATGTCTTGTGACAAGACCAGTCCCAAGTTGCCCGCCATCGCCAGCAACCAAAACAGTTCCAAACGTTCCCGTTGTGGATCGTCGACCAGCGACGATCGTCCGTAGATTCCCGCGATCAACCACAGAGCCGCCGATACCCCCAGAAACACACGTCCGGTCGTATCGAGACCGAATTGACAGCCGAGCAACAACCACGGCACGTCGAGCGTGCAATCGCTACCCAACAGAACCAGCATCACAGCGGGCAGCGGCATGATCGGAATGCAACACCCGATCCAACGACGCAAACGCCGCACCGGCCAAAGCATCGCCAGAATCAAAGGTGCCAGGAAACTGATAACGACGAGCGATTCACTCACGGCAGGTACTCCTGCTCGACAATGAACTTGGTCCAATCCAACGGACTAAACGGAACATTAGCGAACAACCCGATCAGCACCGTCAATAAACCGGTCGCGACTGGCGGCACCAGCAAACTCCATCGCGTTTCCAGACGCACCTCCGGCGCATCGGTCGGCTTTTGTTTCGCCCAAGCTGCCGTCGCGGGTTTGAACCACGCGGCGTAAACGATCGGCAAGAAATAGATGGCATTCAGGATCGTGCTGGCGACCAAGACGCCGACAACCCATCCTTGCCCGGTCTCCAAGGCGCCGCGTCCCAGATACCACTTGGAAATGAAACCGGCCATCGGCGGCATCCCGATCATCCCCAACGCCCCGACAGTGAAAGCCGCCATCGTCCAGGGCATCCGCTTGCCGACGCCTTCCATCTCGCTGACTTTGTGAACGCCCAGCGCGCGGGCCAAATTGCCGGCCGCGAAGAACAGCGTAATCTTCATCAACCCCTGATGCACCAAATGCACGATCCCGCCGGTCGTCGCTAAAGGTCCCACCACGGCGGTCCCCAACACGATATAGGAAACCTGACTGATCGTCGAAAACGCAAGCCGGCGTTTCAAATTGTCTTGATAGACCGCCCGCACCGAGCCATAAACGATAGTCACCGACGCGGCGACCGCCAGCGGCGTGGTGACCGCGATCTGGCGACAAAATTCCACCCCGTAAACGTCATAAACCACTCGCACGATCCCAAAGGCCCCCGCCTTCACGACCGCCACCGCATGTAGCAGCGCGCTGACCGGGGCAGGAGCCACCATCGCGTTTGGCAACCATCCGTGCAACGGCACCAACGCGGCTTTGACACCGAACCCGATCATCAACAACGCGAAAATCCAGCGCAGTTCGCCGTAACGATCGGGACTGACGTCCGCCATGATCCCCCGCTGCGTGAACTCATACGTACCGACGATCGACTGCAACCACACCGCGGCCAGCATCACGACCGCCCCGCCGACGATCGTATAAATCAAATAAATCCGCCCGCCACGCATCGCCGCTGGCGTCCCGCTGTGAACCACCAGCGGATACGTCGTCAGCGTCAGGATTTCATAAAAAATCACGAACGTCAGCATGTTCGCGGCCAACGCGATCCCGGTTGTCGCACAAACGCAAAAACTGAAAAAAGCGAAGAAGCGATCCAGGTTGGGCGAGTCCTCAAAATAACCAATCGCATAGATCGTCGTTAACAACCACAAGCCCGCCGACAAGGTGACAAAGAACAGCGACAGCGGCGAAGCATGCAGGGCAAATTCCAAGTCGTCGGTCAACGGAAAATGAAACTCATAGACCGAACCTCGCGCCACGCCCCGCAGTAAAAAGCCGACCAACACGACCTTCAGGACCGCACCGCCGAGGTTCAGTATCGTGCGTGCCGTCTTCTGCTTCTCATCGAGCAAGACGATCAACCCACCCGATACCAACGAACTCGCCACGACCAGAAGCGGCAGCAACTCACTCCAACTCATCATTGCTCGCCTCCTCAATGACTCCTTCGGAAATGCCATCGGTAGCGGAACTCGTCCAGAGTTTCGAACTGGATTCGCTGGAACCGAAAGTCTTGACGACTTCCGCTACCGATAGGCTCTGATCCGCCGCTCGACCGAACGGAGCATCGACCCCGAGCAACCGCAGCGCCGGAGCCGTCACCACGCCCAACGTGGCCGCCATGATCGCCAACGACAACGCGGCGTACTGCATCCGCCCAGGAATCGGACGCGTCGGCTTCGGCGGATCACTCAACATCAACAACCCGACGACGCGAAACACATAGATCGCCGCCAACACGCCACCGATCAAGATCACCGCCGCCAACGGCCACTGGCCGGCCTTGATCGCCGCACCCAGCAACAACCACTTCGCGATGAAAGCACCGCTCGGTGGCAGACCGATCAAAACGACACCGGCGGTCGCGAACGCGAGTGTCGTGACCGGCTGTTGCTGAGCGACACCGGCGAGCGATTCGATCTCGCCACTGCCCGTCGCGTACTGAAGCGATCCGGCCGCCAGGAACACAGACGCCTTGGCAAACGCGTGCGAAACGGCAAACAGCGCCGTCGCACTCCACGCATCGAAGGCGACCGACGGTTCACCGGCCAGCGAAAAAACTAAAAATAGATAACCGATCTGAGCGACGGTCGAATAAGCCACCATCAATTTCAGATGCGTTTGTCGAATCGCCTGAACCGAACCCCACAAGATCGCGGCCACCCCGAGGCTCGTCAGCAACAATCCCGCCGCTCGCAAATCTTGAAACGGAAACACGCTGAACCACAACCGCAGAATGATAAAAAACGAAGCCTTCAAAACCAGCGCCGACAATAACGCGCTGGCGGGCGTCGGGGCGCTCGCATGAGCCGCGGGCAACCAAAAGTGCAATGGAAAAACGGCCGTCTTCAACAACAGTCCCGATAAAATCAACGCGATCGCTAGCAGACTGGGTGCGTCCGGTCGAAATTCGCCGCCCAACAACTGCCAATCCACGTTGCCGTACACGCTGTACAAGATGGCCACGCCGAGAAGATAAAGCAGCGACGCGGCAATCGCGATCAACAGATAACGCAGCGCTGCGGCCAACGCATCGACTTTTCCGACCAGGCCGATCAGGGCGACAGCCGACAGCGTCAGCAATTCCAAGGTGACGTACAAGTTAAAAATGTCGCCCGACAAAAACAACGCATTCAATGACGCCAACAACAACAGATTGATCGGCCAAAACAGTTGTTGGTCGTCCATCGTTTGATCGCTCAGGCTGATCGCGCCGTCGGCGTAAACCACAACCGCCGCGGCCACCACCGCCACCATCACCAACATCAACGCCGTCAAGCCGTCGGCGTACATGTTGATGCCAAGCGGGGCGTCCCAGCCGCCCGCTTCGTAAGTCAAGGGCCCCTCGGCCATCACCTTCGATGCCAAGCCGAACCCGCAGACCAATTGCACCACCACCACCAAGCCATTGGCGGGCACCGCCAGCGGACGCCATAAGAACGCGAGGCAGCCGCCCAAAAGCGGCAACACGACGAGTCCGAAAAAGAGAATCTCGAACATCATGCCTGATCCCCCGCCGGTTCGAGTTGCGTGCGACCGGTTTCGCGGTAGTATCGCCGCAGCAGTGCTAACGCCAACGCCGTGGCGCTGACCGCGACGACAATCCCCGTCAACACCATCGCGTGCGGTACCGGATCAGGCACCGGCCCGGGCGTTCGCCGCGCCAGCGAAATGAGCACCAAAAAAGTGCCCGCCCCCATGATGTTCAACCCAATCATCTTGCGCAGCACATGCGCACAACTCATCGCGCCGAACAAACCGATGCCGATCATCACGGCACCGGCGAGGGCATACAAGATTGGCTGTGTCATGGTGCCGATGCCTCGGCGCCAGGTTCCGCCGGATCTTTCTCGACTCGAACGCCTTCGGGCCGCTCTTTTTGTTCAATCATCTCCCCTCTTGTGAACTCTAAAAACCGCAGCACGCCCGAGTTGTAAAGCGTCAAAAGAATGGCCGCGATCGACACGGTGGCCACGGCTTCGATCAACAAGATCAACGTTTTGGCCAGTGCCGGCGGGTACTGCAAAAAGGATCGTGGGCCGATCATTGTGCCAATGCCGACGGCCAGAAAAGCGACAACGCCCGAGATCAACAATGACCGTTCGGCGAATCCGTAAAGATGCCGGAACCAAGGGAAACCGGACAACTGCAAAAGCACGCCCAGACCCGCCAAGACCGCCGCCGCCTGAAACGCGCCGCCCGGTGCGTGGCCACCGACCCACAGCAAATAACCCGCGACCACGATCATCACCGGGGTGATCAACCGCACGAATCCATGCAGCAGCGGGTCGATGTCATCCGCTTCCGCCCCCGTTGGAGTATACGTTTCACCGCGGGTCAACGCCCTCGCACCGATCACGGCCAGCAACATGACGACCAATTCCAACATCGTGTCGTAGCCGCGAAAGTTCAACAGGACGGCGGTGACCGGGTTCTTGGCCCCCGATCGATCCAGCGATCCATCGACGACCGTTTTCAAACCGGATGCCTCGGTTGGTAATGTCAAGATCGCCGCACCCAACGCGCCCACGATCAACACCACGATCGTTGCAAAAACGACAACGCTGCAAAATCGAAACGTCGCCTCACCCATTTCCGCCACCCGTTTCCTTTGAGAGCGTTTCGCGTGATTCCTGGACGACCGGTTTATTCAGCGACGCCAGCGTCGAAAGAAACAACGCCCCGGTCAGCCCCGCCCCGATGGCCGCTTCGGCCAATGCGATATCCGGCGCGTCCAACCGTGCCCATGCCAACGCCATCACCACCCCAAACACCATGAACAAAACGATCGCCTTGAACAGATCCGCGGTGATCAACATTCGGCAAGCGAGCCAAATCAGCGTCCCGCACAAGGCAAGATCGAGCATCCACAGGGCAATGTTCATTCTCGGTTTCCGGGTTGGTCCGAAGGCTGGATTTTCTCCGAAGGCTGGATTTTCTCCGAAGGTTGGGCTTCTTCCCAAGGCTCAGATTTCTTCCAAGGAACGATTCCTTGCCGCAACGACGACTGGGCGATCAAGTGACACGTTGTCGAACTCGACAGCAGCACCAACAGCCAAATCATCATCAGCTTCGCTCCCGCCAACGGTGTCTCATACTGAAGCAAAGCACCGACGACGACCAGCCCCAAGCCCAGGTTGTCCGCCTTGGTCGATGCGTGCAGTCGAGAAAAAACGTCAGGCAAACGCAACATCCCAATGCCGCCACCTACGAAAAAGAAGCAGCCCAACGTAATGAACAGCAACGATGCGATGCTCAACAGGTTCACGCTTACGATCCCGCCGAGTGGTTTGAGTTTGCCGAGCGGTTCGCGTTGTTTGAATCGCCGTTGTTTCGTTGCACGAACGTCACCGAGGCGACCGCGGCCAACAGTGCGAAGACCAACGCAACATCCAACAGCGCCGGTCGCGATAAGGCAGATGACAACAAAATCAGCATCCCAACCGTCGTGGTACCGATCAACTGCGACGCCAACATGCGGTCGAACGGAGTCGGCCCGGCGACGACACGCACCAGCCCCATGACCAGACTCGCCAGCAGCAGCACGGTTTGGATCAACAGAATTGTACTCATGCCCGCGTGCTCACTTGGGTTGTCCCCGCTTGTCTTGCCCCTTCGGGCGAAAGCGGGACCGCGAACATCCACGCCACGATGCGTTCGAGTCGGTTCAATTCCTTTTGGATCGGCTTTCGTCCATCAATCACATGCGTGATTAGCAAGTCGCCGTCGATGTCCGCGCTGACTGTCCCCGGAAGCAAACTGACCACGGCCATGAACAACGTCCTCGCCGCGCCCCTGGGCAACAGCAACGGGTACTGCACCAGCTGGGGCCGAATCGGCAAATCGGGATGGAGCGCCCGCCAAGTCACATCGATGCCACCGAGCAGAGAGCTGCGGAGGAAATAGCCGATGAAAAATAAGATCCGCAAAGGCCGCAGCGGGGGCATCGATCCGTGCGCCAGCCGTAACGAAGCCGCCGTACCGGCCAACACCACCGGCAAGCCGACGACCCACGAGTCGACGCTCGCTTCGGTCAGCAAGGCCCACAGCCCCGCGATCCAAAGGAAATTCGCAACGATTCGGATCAAATCCTCATCCCTTCGTTTTGGTTCTTTCGCGTTTTGGAGTGGCGGGGATCCGGGCTGCGTGTTTTCGAAGGAACGCTCCGGCGTCCGTCGATTTGCCGTGGCAGCCCGCAAAGAGGAGTAGGGGCGCCTCCGCGTTGCCCACTTCCGCTTCGGTCGGCCGTCCCAATGTACGCTGCCTCGGCTCAGAAAACGACCATCGGTCATCGGCGTCATCCCTCAGCAAACTCGACCTGGAATCACCGCTCCGCAAACGCTGCCGGCCCCGCAAGCTTGCCCGAATCCCCGGAAAAGGCTCCTGACCCCTTTTTTCTGATACTGCTCAGCGACCTGGAGCGTTTTTCCGACGGACGGTGACTTCGCCCAGATCCGTCGTTTCCACGTCCCGGGCTGCCAAACGCAAAGTCGTGCCGCGATTGCCAGACGGATCGTCCAACAAGATCGAGAAACTGCTTCCCCGCGGCAGCGCGGCAATCGTGACACGGCCGCCCTCTTCGATCTGGCTCTGGAAGTGAAAGTGTGCGGAATCTCCCTGCACGGTGACCCTCGTGCTGACACGGATCGCAGCTGGCCCGATCGGTTCCCCCGTGACATCGACCAGCGTCGCGGTCACTCGGGAAGCTGGTTTCATGCGAATCGTCGCCTCACGGTCATCGCCGCCGATCCGGAGAACGGCCGCCGTGTTGGTCTTCTCGTCGCGAGCCAATAGCAGCATGTCATCGTTCCAGCGTTCGGTTTCGAAATGACCTTGGTCGTCGGCCAAGGTTGTTAAACCTGCGTGTCCTGGAGCGCCGACCGACTCGCCTTGAACCGTCGCACCTTCGCAAGGGCGTCCGTCGGGAGCAAGAACGACACCGGACAATTTCCCCCGAGACACTCGGTCGACGTGCCCGTCATGGACGATCATCGCTTGGTCAGAGACCATCAGGTTTTGCCGTCCGGCATCGGCGGGCAGCATCAGATCAAAGTTCCCCGGCCCGACGCGAAATCGATACCGACCGGCCTCATTGGTGTACGCCCAGCGGACCAGTCCGCCTCCGTCGGGGTCTTGGATCAAGGTAGCATTGTCGTTCAACAGCGGTTTCTTGTCCGGACCGACGGTGACCGTGCCGGTGACCAGGGTGCCGCGGATCAATTCGAAATCGATGTCTTCACGGACTTCGCCTTCATTCAACTTCAGTCCCGAATGGCTCCGCGCCGCCCAAGATTCATCGATCACCGCGATCGTGAGCGTCTGTTCGGGATAAGGCCGAAGTTCGTAGCGGCCTCGCTCGTCAGTGGTCGTGTTCCGGCGATAGTACATATTGGTTTGGCCTTTTCCCTCACCTTGCAGCATGACGCCCGCCGCAGGCGCACCGTCCGCGTGGGTGACGCGACCGCGTATCCATCCGTTTCGATACGCCGTCGCTTGGGCTGACCGAACGTCCGAGGTGACTCGCGGATTTTCGCGAACGTGGTGGTCATCGCGGTCGGTCAAAAAAGTCACGCCGCGTTGCAGTCGCTTCGGGATCCAATCGAATCGTGCGATGCCGTCGTCGTCTGTCGAAACCCTGTGCCGCAGAAAACCGTTGACGTATGTCAGCTTTCCTGGCAGTTGGATCGTCCAAGGTCCCGTTTCAATACCGGCGACGGCTTGGCCATCGCTGTCGACGAATTTAATCTCCACCGGTTCGGCCGGTGCCACTTCGACATCGACTTCGCCTGGAAGAGGTCCCAAGTCCGGCAACGGCCAAGCGTCGAAGTTCTCGAAGTAGCCGAAGCCGACACCGGGAACGACCGAGTAGACGAACCCGACGCCGGCATCCGGCGGCAATCGCAGCGTCGCCACGCCAGCGTCGTCTGTCAGCACCGGGTCCATGGAACTCAGCGTGCCGAGCGTCGCTTCGACCTCAACGCCCGTCAGCGGATCTCCGTCCGGGCCCACGATGCGCACCCGTGATTCACGGACCGGAGCGACGACGATCCGCAGGGGACGACTCTGACTGCGTAGAAAGCTATCGACATGACCCATTCTGGTCCCATCGGCCGTTGTGGCGATCAGCATCGGGCTGTACTTCAAAGACGGGGCGACGGACACCGTGAAAACCCCCTTGCGGCCAGTGCGTACCGGCAAAGTCGTATCAAAGCGTTCGCGGTACGACTCGGGTGTCGTCAGCAACACGTCGTCGCGAAGCACGCCTTGTTCGTCGACGACGAATCCGGTGATCGTCCAACTGCCGACGTCTTGACTGCTCGCTGCCTCCGGCCGAGCGAACATGATGAGAACGGCCGCGACAAAAGTGATCCGAGGAACGGTCATCAGGCGACTCCCGACAGGGAAAAACTGGCTAAGAAGGAAATCCAGTTTAGCCGATACTCGTTCGGCGAAAGCCTTCATCGCTCGGCGTCATCGCCGTTGACATCGGCGAAGGGAATCGCGGAAACACCTGCGAAGGTGCTACCGGAATGCCCCATGAACCAAAGCCTTTCGGACGGACGGACACGCAGGGACGAGGAGGCCCAGGGGGACACGACACGCAGGGACGACGACACCCAGAGGGACAAAAGATGGCTGGCACCAATCAGCTCGCTTCGCTCGTGCCCCGTTTTTAGGGCTTCTTCACGCCGAACTTGAATTTCGTCGTCGTTTCGTAGGTCTTGCCCGGACGCAGAATCGTCGAGGGGAATTCGGGACGATTCGGGCTGTCCGGATAGTGCTGCGTCTCCAAACAGAAACCGCCACGATGCACGTACGGTTGATCGGATTTGCCCGTCAGCCGGCCGTCCAAGAAGTTTCCGCTGTATAACTGGATGCCCGGTTCGGTCGTGCTGATTTCCAACACGCGTCCGCTGATCGGTTCGTAGACTCGCGCGGCCAACTGCATCCCTTTGCCGTCGCGGTCGAGCACGAAATTGTGGTCGTAACCTAAACCGTAGGCCAGCTGCTCATTGTCCTGTCCGATGTCGCGGCCGATCGTCTTGCTCTTTCGAAAGTCGAACGGGGTGCCTTGGACGTCGGCCAGTTCGCCCGTCGGTATCAAGGTCGCGTCGACCGGCGTGTACCGGTCCGCGTTGATCATCAACTCGTGGTCCAAGATCGTGCCACGGCCTTCGCCTTTCAAATTGAAATAAGTGTGTTGGGTCAAGTTCACCGGAGTGGCTTTGTCCGTTTGGGCGCGGTAGTCGACGATGACGGCGTTGTCATCGGTCAACGTGTAAGTCACGGTGATGTCCAACTTGCCGGGATACCCCTCTTCCATGTCTTTGGCGGTGTAAGACAACTGCAACGCTTCCCCACGATCCAATTTGATCGGCTTCGCATCCCAGACGACTTTGTCGAAACCGATGACTCCGCCGTGCAGGTGGTTCGGCGAGTTGTTGATCGCCAAGGTGTAAGTTTGTCCGTCGAGTTCGAACTTGCCTCCCGCGATCCGGTTTCCGTAGCGTCCGACGACCGCGCCGAAATACGGTTTGTCGACGGCGTTGATGTATTTTTCCACACTGTCGTAGCCCAACGCGACGTCATCGAATTTGCCGTCGCGATCGGGAACCTTGATCGAGGTGATGATCGCGCCGTAGTTGGTGACGCCGATCTCCATGCCTTGATCGTTCCTCAACGTGTAAAGCCGGATCGAATCGAAATCCGTCGTTTTGAGCTCGGCGGCCGCCAGGGGGGGCCCAATCAATAACGTCAACACGACGCCTCCGGCGGCGGCGAGGAAGCGGGTGACAGCGTTGTTCGTAGAGGTGGGAAGATCGGACATGGGGTTCGTAAACGCTTTGAAATGAATGTCGCGCTCATGCGCCGGTTGGGCGTGCGCTGATCGGGCTGTTGCGGGCACCTACGATTGTGGTTGCTGGGCTGTTCCACTGCAACGACACCGCGGGGGTCGACGGAAAAAGGGACGCGGGTGGCCGAACGTCGCGGAATCGCCGGTTCCCGGTTCGCGGAACAGGCCGGTCGTTGTGTAAGCTGGAGGTCGGAGACTTTGCCCCCCTTCCGATTCATGCTCCCGCCTTTTGTATCCCGCCATGTCTGGAACTTTTTTGGCCGTCCGCCGCCTGACACTTTGTTGCTCGATGGCCGTCGGTGCGGCTTCGATGGCGGTCGAACCGAATCCGACGGCGGGGCGGGAAACCGAGGACCGGGCGGTCGATTTCGGCGAAGACATTCGGCCGTTGCTTTCGAATCGTTGTTTCGTTTGCCACGGACCCGATGAAGCGGAGCGGGCCGCCGGACTGCGTTTGGATTCGGCCGAAGGTGCGTTCGAGGACTTGGGCGGCTACGCGGCGATCACACCCGGTGACGCCGAATCGAGTGAATTGATGCTGCGTGTGACGTCGGATGATCCCGACACGGTCATGCCGCCCCCGGAAAGTGGCAAGCCTTTCTCTGCCGACGAAATCGAACGACTGCGGCGCTGGATCGATCAGGGCGCGGTTTACGACAGGCATTGGGCCTACAAGCGGCCGAGTCCTCCGGTCGTTCCCGACACCGCCGACGGCGGCTGGTCGGCCGGTCCCATCGATCGCTTCGTGGCGGCGCAGCACCGGCGGCAGGGTTTGACGCCGACCGAGGACGCGGATCGCCACGCGCTTGCGCGACGCGTCGCGATGGACTTGACAGGTCTGCCGCCGACCTGGGAACAAGTCACCGCGTTCGTCGCGGATGATCATCCCGCGGCCTACGGACGCTACGTCGATTCGCTTCTTGCCAGTCCCGCTTTCGGCGAACGTTGGGCGCGGGTCTGGTTGGACTTGGCTCGCTACGCCGATTCCGCCGGTTACGCCGACGATCCGCCCCGTGAAATTTGGGCTTATCGTGACTACGTCCTCGATTCGTTCAACACCGCGATGCCCTTTGATCGGTTCACCATCGAACAACTGGCCGGCGACTTGCTGCCCGACGCCGGCGAACGGCAGTTGATCGCCACCGCGTTTCATCGCAACACGATGACCAACAACGAAGGCGGCACGAACGACGAAGAATTCCGCAACGAAGCCGTCGTCGATCGCACCAACACGACGTTCGCGGTTTGGATGGGCACGACGATGGCCTGTGCCCAATGCCACACGCACAAGTTCGATCCGATCCAACACGAGGAATATTTCCAAGCCTTTGCGTTCTTCAACAACACCGCCGACGCCGATCGCAGAGACGAATCGCCGACCATCGAGATCTATAGCGAACGGCAGAAGGCCGATCGAAAGCGACTGACGCGACAGATTCGCCGAACCGAAGAGCAACTCGCCACGCCGTCGACGGAGGTTCGCCAAGATCACGCGAGATGGCTGAGCGGGTTCGACGAGCCACCGACGTGGCACGACGTTGTGCCCGATTCGGCCGCTTCGCCGCAGCGGAAACTGGTCATCGCCCAGGACGGCACGGTCACCTCGGACGACGGGAAATCGGACCGAGACACCTATACGATTCGCTTCAAGGTTCCCCCGACGCGGGCGGACCGGCCGATTCGATTTCTCCGCTTGCGAGTGCCGCGGCAACAGAAGTCAAACTTTGTGTTGACGAGATTGGTTTCGCCGACTTTGAGTTTCGAACGCGTGGTCGCGGATCATCATCAGCCCGGGCACCCGCCGCGGCGCGCCATCGAAGCCGAAAGACCGAATCAGGGCGGCTGGGCGATCGGCGGACAGACCGGGCAAGTCCATGACATGACGCTGGAACTTGCCACGCCGGTCGCGGCCGGTGACGAAGTCGAACTGGAACTTCAGCAACAATCCGGTTTCAAACGACATCTGCTGGACGCGTTTCAACTGCAAGTCTCTGCCGACGACGACGCGATGGCGTGGGGGCGGCTGCCGATTCCGATTCGCGACGCGTTGAACACCGCGGTGGCGGATCGAACCGATCGGCAAAAGACGCTGCTGGAAAACCACCATCGTCAGGTGACGCCGGTGCTGCAACCGCAACGGGATCGGCTGGAACGTTTGAAGACCCTGCTTGCCGAGATTCGCCCGGTGACGACCGTTCCCGTCTTGGCGGAATTACCGCCGACGGATCGCCGCGGCACCCACGTTCAGATCCGCGGGAACTATCAAAGCAAGGCCGCCGAAGTCGGCCCGGCAACGCCTGCCGCGTTTCATCCGTTGGACCCGGGGCCGGACGGTTCGCCCGACCGCTTGGACCTGGCCCGTTGGCTGATCGACCCGGCGAATCCGTTGACCGCGCGGGTGATCGCCAATCGCCATTGGGAAAAGCTGTTCGGCATCGGCATCGTGTCGACCAGCGAGGAATTCGGCTCGCAAGGCGAACGTCCGACGCATCCCGACTTGCTGGATCATCTGGCGACGGAGTTGACCCGAGGGGACTGGGACGTCAAACGTTTGCTGCGAGAAATCGTCACCAGTCGCACTTATCGGCAAGCCTCGATCGTCGACGAGGATTCATCGGAGGCTGATCCCGACAACCGCTTTTTCGCCCGCGGTCCGCGTCACCGGATCACGGCGGAAATGGTGCGTGATCAAGCCTTGGCGGTGTCCGGTTTGTTGTCCCACAAGATGCACGGGCCGCCGGTCAGACCGCCTCAACCCAATCTGGGTTTGAAAGCGGCGTTCGGTGGCGCGACGGATTGGACGACCAGCGAGGGCGCGGACCGGTATCGCCGCGGGTTGTACACGACGTGGCGACGCAGCAGTCCCTATCCGTCGATGGCCGCCTTCGACGCGCCGAGTCGCGAAGTCTGTCTGGTTCGTCGCGACCGCACGAATACCCCGCTGCAAGCATTGGTCACCCTGAACGACCCCGTCTATGTCGAAGTGGCCCAGGCGTTGGCGCGGCGAGTGATCGGCCGGGCCCGCGACGATCTCGATCGCGTCGCGTGGGCGTTTCGCCACGTGCTTTTGCGAGAACCCTCGGATCAGGAAGCCGAGCATTTGGCCGAGTTCGTTGCGACGATGGCGGATCGTTACGCCGAGGACCCTGACGCGGCACGGCAGATGGCCGAGAATCCTCTCGGGCCGCTTTCGGGCGAAGCCGAACCCGCCGAGTACGCCGCGTGGACCGTCGCCTGCAACGTTCTGTTGAACTTGGACGAAGTCTTCATGAAGCGTTGACCTCGTCCGGCCCGACGGATTCAGCACAGAAAGCCGAACCGTTGGTCGCCCAACTGAAAAAAACAGCTTCGGAACAGTTTCAAGTCTTTGACACGATACCACACGCCGTTGACGCTTTTGGTGTTGGTGATCCGCCACGCGTTTCCTTGATCCCGGCGGATGAACGCGTGCTTGGGATCCATGTATTCGTCCCAAAAGGCTTCCATCACGTCGCATTTGTCGCGACCGATCAGCGTTCCCTGGGGGGAAAGATCCAAGGTGTCGGCGATCTGGCCTTCGACGATGTGATGCAGTCTGGCTTTGGAACCGCGTTGTTCGAATCGGTAACGACCGCTGCCCAACAACAGTTCATCGCCTTCGCGCAGCTTTGCCTTTTCCACGTTCACGAACGTGCCGTTGGTGCTCTGCAAATCCCTCAATCGCCATTGCCACTGACCGTCGCGGTCGATGCGGACGATTTCGGCGTGTTGAGATGACATGAGCGGATCATGATCGATCACGATGTCACCTCGGACGCGTCCGATCACGGTCCGTTCGGATCGCAGCAGTTGGCTTTCGAAAGACTGTTGATCGTCGTGATAGACGCGCAGCAGCGCGGTCGCGGGACGCCAGAGCGGACGAAACTTTTTCGTTTTGAGGATCGGTTGACGATGCCCGGAATCGACGGAGTCAGGTTTGCTGACGAAACAGGTTTGATCGACGTCCATGTCTTCGACCACGACGGTAAAGCGAATGTCCTCATCAGGTTCGTCGAGCTCTTCAAGTTCGTCGGGCTCTTCGGGTTCGTCAGGCTCGGCGGACCCAACGTCCTCGGCCGGGCTCAGTCTGGCGACGCGGGGCGGCGGGGGGGCGGCCTGTGCCCGGGCGTTGCCGAGGATCTTCAGCTTTTTGAGTTCGTTGTCGATCAAGGGACGTAATTCGGGGTGTCGTTCGATGACCGACTGGTCGGACACTTCCTCGCCACGACGACGACGCTGTGCGACGTCCAGGGCGACCGCGATGGCTTGTTCGAGTTTGTCTGGCACGGGGTTCGGTTTCCGCAATCAAATGAAACGGGATAGTCGATCGATGGCGTCACGCAATTGGCGTCGCGCCCGCATCCGCAATCCCCGAACGGCGTCGACGGACTTGCCCAGTTTCTCGGCCACCGCTTCGATCGGCTGTTGTTGAAGATACAGCAGTTCGATCACCTGACGGTACTCACCGGGCAGGTTCCCCAGGGCGACCAAGAATGCCTGATGGAGTTCTTTCAACCGGGCGTGCTGGGACGCCGACGGGTTCTGGTCGACGGCCAGGCCTTCCAATAGGTTGCGTAGTTCGTCGTTTTCGAAAATTTGGCGATCCGAATCCACGTCGATTTTGGCACCGCCGGGTTTGCGTTTGCGAAACGTGTCGGTCAACACGTTCCTCGCGATGGTCTGTAGCCAGGCGTACAGCTGGCCGCGGCCCTGGGGCCGGTAGCGGTCGGCCGCCTGAAAGACACGCAGGTAGACCTCCTGGATGACGTCCTCGGGCTGAATCAGGCCTTGTTGATTCAGCGGGATCCGGCGACGGACGTAGGCTTCCAGCCAGTCGTAATGCCGGAGCAGGAATTCTTCGAGCGCCGACCGATCGCCCGACAGGACTCTTTCGATCAGATCCGAACCTTCCGCCTCGTCCTGGCTGCTCACTGGGAAGTCCTTGGCGAGAAAATCCAAAAAAACGGAAAAGAGCGTGCGCCCGCGGGGGCGTCTCCGTTGGTAACTTTAGAATACACGACACGGCCCTACGGGGGGCCCGACAGACAACTTACCAGATGGAATCGAACGATGAAGACGATCGCGAAAACCAAGCAAGCTTTCCGAAACTTTCACCGCGACGAGCGTGGCCTGGAAGCCCTTCAAATCGTCATGATTTTGGGCATCGCCGCGGTCGTGCTGCTGTTCGTCAAAGCCAAGTGGCCGTCGGTCAAAGATTGGGCGGACACCCTGATCAACAGCGTCACCTCCTTTACCGAAGGCAGCTGAGCGGCCGGTTTCCGACAAGTTTTCGCCGAGGTTCCCCAGGCTTTCGACACGGATCATGGACGCAACACGAATGATCGCGACGCCGAACGAAGCCGGGGACATCGCGGCGAAACCGGATTCCGACAGCAGAATCGCACCGATCATGAATCGCCCTTGGGTGATTTTCTCCGCGTCCGTGGTTTGCCTGGGATCGATCTGGGCGACGATTCCCTGGCAGACATCATCGCCGTGGATCGCGACCTTCGCCTGCTACATGATCACGCAGTTGTTGATGGTTTGCGTGGCGACGGATCTGACGGAACGCCGGATTCCGAACTGGGCGACTTACCCCGTCTTTGCCCTCGGCCTGGCCGTGAACGTCGTGGCCCATTTCCTTCCGTCTTCGGCAGGCTTCTGGGGCGCGGTCGGACTGGGGCAATCGCTCGGCGGCGGCTTCGGGATGCTGGCGATCATGCTGGTGATTTTCAGTCTTTCCGGCGGCGGTGCCGGAGACGTCAAGTTGTCGGCTTGTCTGGGCGCGGTGTTGGGCTGGCGGGTCGCCGTCGACGCGATGCTTTACAGCTTCATCGTCGCGGGCGCCGCGATGCTGTGCTACGCGATTTGGGTGGTGGGGCCTTGGGTATTGGTTTCGTCGGCGACGCGAGGGGTGCTGCATTGGTTCTTGCCGATGCACGTCGATCCGCCGGGGGCGATGCACTCGGAGTTCTTCCGACGAAAGTTGCCTTTGGCGCCATTCTTCGCTTGCGGGACGGCCTTGGCGTTGTACCGCCACCTGCCCCAACTCGCCGACCGAGTGATGGCAACGTCATGAAAAGCGCTGTCCCAGTGAAGTCGCGCGGCCACGTTCGCCGCTTTCGGTCCGGGATGTCGTCCCTGGAGGTCGTGATGACAACCGCGATCATGTTGCCCGCCTTTGCTTACCTGGCCTACTCGGCTATCCGAGTTTTTCGAGTCATCTTCACCGTCGTCGGTTCGATGGTCGGCAGTCCCCTTTTGTGAGCCACCACAACGATGTCGATTTCCATGTTGACCGAATCCGTCGAATGGGTCTGGGTGGTCTGGGCCGTCTGTCTGGCCTTGTTCTTGTGGATGGCTCGCCGCGCGATGCAGCGGTCGGCGTGGAATTCGTTTCAGAGTTTCTTGGCAGACGAATCGGGGGCCTCGTACGCCCTGCCTTACGTGATGACCTTGCCGTTCCTGATGGTCATCGTTTGCTGCCTGATGCAAGGAACGCTGATCTTGGTGGCCAAGTTCGGAACCATGCACGCGGGCTACGCGGCGGCCCGAGCGGCGATCGTTTGGCAAGGCGCTGACCCTTCATCATCCGCCGAAAGTCGCGAGCTGGCCGATAAGTACGCCGACCGCGCCGCGATCACCGGCATGGTGCCGTTTGCCGCGGGCACGACCGGCGGCGGGTTGCGGCAACTGCTGAATCGTCAACTGTTTTTCGATCGGGGGATGAACCGATTCGATCGTGTCGCGTTCGTGGCGACCCACGGCTGGGCCTACAACGACGCCTACAAAAGCTACGCGAAGATCCGAACGAGCCAAACTCCGTCGCCCGTGATCACCGATCCCGACGCCTTGTCGAAGACTTCGTACATCGACAAAAAGTTTGAAGTGGCCAGCTTCTGTACCGACGCGGCCATCATCGGTCCGCCGAACGTCGTCGGATTCAACGAGGACGTGGAAGTCCGCGTGACCTACGTGATGCCGTTGCAAGTGCCGTTGGCGGCAAAAATCTTTGACAACGTGACGGGTTTTTGGGCATTCTTTGATCGCGATTACTATGCCCGCGAGATCAGCACGACGGTGACGCTGCCCAGCGAGGCGGCGCGAATGTCGACGGGCAGGCTAGAAGTCCCTTATTATCCCGAGGAGATTCATCGATGGCCCCTTTAAGCGATCAGCAGATCCGCCACACGTTGACCGACGGCGCGCGCCGTTGGAACCGCGACGAAGACGGGATGATCGTATGGGGCATCGTCGTCGCGTTTTTGTTTTTCGCCTTCTTGACCGCGTTCGTCTACAACAGCGGACGCGTGGTGGCGACGAAGATCGAGACGCAGAACGCCGCCGACGCGATGGCCTACAGCGGTAGCGTTTGGTCGGCCCGCAGCATGAACACCGTCACGGCGACCAATCACTTGATCGGCGAGCTCAATTCGCTGTACGTGATTCACCACGCTTTGGGCGGTCGTCATCTGGACGTCCGCAACGGCTACAACGAAGGCACGTGGGAGATCCGGACGGTCGATCTGGCGATCAACTTGGCGGTGGGGCGTTTGGGCGGCGCGCTGGGGAACGTTCTGGGGATCGACTTGGGGCCGCTGGGTAGTTTCGGTTTGGACTCCTTGCCTTTCCTTGGTCACAAAGGGGCCAACGACATTTTGAAAGGAACCTATTCCGATCTCAATTCGGCGTTGTTTCAAGCCAAGCTGACACTGAAGATCCAGATGTTGCTGCTGTACGTCCGACACACCGCGAAGCTGATCGATCTGGCCGCCACGATCGGCAAGGCGATCATCGCGGCCGCCACGGTCATCGGCCTACCTGCGGTCCCTGGCCTGATCGCAAAAGCGGCCAAGATCGTCAGGGACATCAAAGACCTGCAAAAAAAGGAAAAAGAAATCGCACGACAATACCGGATCCTCACCAGAATCGAACTCTTTGCCCGTTCGATCCGAGGCATGAAGAAGACGATTCCGACGGTCATCAGTGGTTTGCACACCTACCAGAAAAGCTTGGTGCTGGTGACACCGGTGATCATCAATCAAGCCGTCGAAGACGTGGCCGCCCGCCATCATCGAACCGGATTCATCGTCGGCGACAGCTTGTTGCCCCGCTGCCCGCTGCCACTGGAACGAAGTCTCGGTTACGACCGAATCAACCGCGGATCCGAGGTGCGTTCGCAATTGATGCGGTCGACTTATCCTTGGGTCGCGTATTTTCGCCGGTTCGTCGGACCCGCGCTGACCATCGCCGCGCCGAAAAGCTGGATCGGAATTTGGTATGCCAATTGGACGGAGCGGTACAGCCTGCAGGCCTGTGAATGGCAACGCACGGCGGCGGACAAAATTTACAAAGATGAGTTGAACGTCATCAACTATCGAAACAGTAGGCATCGTCATTTCCCCGGCGGCATTGATGAAGCGTTGGGAATGGCCAGCGGTTTGTTGAACTTTGTCTTCGGTTCACGTTCGGTCGGCAACGGTGAAGCGGGCCGCGACACGCGTCTGTTCGTCGTCAAAGGTCTCAACGACGTCCGGTGGAGAAAGGGAGACGAGACGTGGAATGATTTTGATCAGCCCGAACAGTCCAGTCAGAAAATTGACGATCTGTTTTGTCAGTTCTCGGTCGCCCGGAGCCGACGGCCGGATCACGCATCGGGCAGCTACTTTCGGCAAGAGAATCCGCGTGGCGTCGTCTGTTTCGCGCAGTCGATGGTCTACAACGCGAATGAAAAATCGATGATGACCGATGGCAGCGGACTGACGTTCGGTCCTTTCGGAAAAAAACGTCAACCCAAGGTGACCTGGGACACCCTGAACTGGACCGGTTTTGTTCCCGAGTACAAAAAGACGTGGATCGGGACCGCCGCGTTGGGAGCCATCGGCGACATCTTCGAAGGTTTCGGTCAGCCCGAAATCCGTTTGAATTGGCAGGCCAAACTGACTCCGGTCAGCGGCAGGAAATTGGCCAAGGGGACGTTCACGGCAAACTTGGCCGACGCGGACGCGGCCGAGGTGCTCAACGCGGCCCCGATCAGCTTGCAACATTTAAAGAACCATTGATATCGATAAGGAAACCTCATGCGCGGTCTCAGACGCAAGCCTTCGTGGATCAGACCGCGGGGCATGGCACCCTTGGAATTGGTCATCGGCATGCCTTTCTTGCTGTTGGTCGTTGCGACGTGCTGGTCGATCGGCAGTGTCGCTTTGGGACGACAGGCCGCAGCGATGCAAACGCGGCACCAAGGCTGGAATCAACGCACCGATCCGGCCCGACGTCGCCATGCCATGGAATCTCTTCGCCCCACCGGCAACCTCCTTGCGGATCAACGAACCCGATCGGTTCGCGTCGCCGGTTGGTTGGGGACGACGAAGAACCCGGAAAGTCGGAGCGCGGTCGTGGTCGGTACGTGGGACCACCGGGACGTGCCCGAGATGGGCAACAACGGTCCGCACGTCTTTCTGTTTCCTAAACTCGCCGCTCAGGCCGGATCAGGGATTTCTGCCGCCTTGGAAGGTCAGATGAATGGTTTTTATCGAGACTTGGCGATCGAACTGGCGATGGCGGCGACGCAATGACGGCCGAGAAACGCGACCCACACTGGCTGACGGTTTGCGGAAGACTGGTGCTCGTGATCATGGTGATGGCGGGCGGTTACTGGCTGATCTCGGCGGATCATTCGCCGTTCGGCCTCTCAGCGGTCGGCCCGCCGGAGACCGACGCGACGACACTGTCGAACACCCAGGGCGACGATTCGTCTCCTTTGGATTTCGCGTCGGCCGTCAGCTCGGTCGGGCAATGGGTGTTTGCGGATTCGCAGTGGAGCATGGCAGCAGAGGAGTACGGCGACTCGGCCGAAGCACAGTCGCACCTGCTGGACGTCAGCGGATTGGAACGGACCGTCGAGACCGCGCCGTCACAGTTGGATTGGATGCTGGACTTGTTCGATCGAACGCCGTCGTCGGTAGATCGGGTCGGCGACGTCGTCCGCCGCGTCCTCGATCAGGACGCGTTTCGTCTGGCCCTGTTCACCAACACCGATGGTCGAGTGCTTGCCGTTCGCATGCTCTCCGAAAGCGGACAGGGTTATTCGCTCGTCTCCCTGTGTGTTCCGCCGGCAGCGGGCGTCGATCCGAGCGGTTTTCATCCTCAGGTCTGGACGCTTCCGTTGCCCGATCACGTTCAGGTCACGGCCACGCGGTCCGACATGGCGGGACGCGAGACCGCCAAGTTCTTGTCGACTTCACGTTCGCCGACCGCCATGATGACTTTTTGGGAAGCAGCCGGCTGGAGCACTCGGCCGGACCCGCGGATCCCCAACCAATGGCAGATGACCCGAGAAGGACAATCCTTTGCCATGGTTCGACTCGGCACGGGACCGTTGCAATCGTACATGATGATCCGGCACGGCGGCTAGGATTCCACGGGACTGGGCAGCACTTCATGGCAGAGTTGAATCCTCTCGCCGAGGCCCAGTGCATGAGCTTCACCGGCGAACGTCGCGGCGTTCCCGCAGGCGTGCATTTGGCCGACCAACATGCCTCCGGGGTCACGGCCGGTGCTGCGAAACTCGTACAGCGGCCGCGCGACGTACATGCCGTGTTCGTCCAAACCCAAGATCTCTTCGATGCTATGCACCCTTCGCGATCCGTCGTCGTAACGCCGAAGCTGAATCACCAAATGGACCGCCGAGGCCACTTGCCGGCGAACGACGTGAACCGGCATGTCGATGCCCGACATCAGGCACATCGTTTCGAGTCGAATCATCGCGTCGACCGGCGTGTTGGCGTGCGCCGTCGTCATCGCACCGGCGTGGCCCGACAACATCGACTGGATCATGTCCAGCGCTTCGCCGCGACGGACTTCACCGACCACGATCCGGTCGGGACGCATCCGCAGCGAATCGACGAACAAGTCTTGAATGCTGACGCGGCCGCGTCCGTCGGGCGCGGGCGGTTGGGCTTCCAGATAAACCGTATGGGGCTGGTGAAGTTGCAGTTCGCTGCTGTCTTCGATCACGACGATGCGTTCGTGTTCGGGGATCGACGCCGACAAGGCGTTGAGCATCGATGTCTTCCCGGTGCCCGTGCCGCCGGAGATGATCGTGTTCTTGTGGATGACGACGACCAGTTTCAGGAATTCGGCCGCCTCGGCGCTCAGGCTGCCCCAGTCGACCAGCGAATCCAAATCGAAGGTCGACTTTTTGAATTTCCGAATCGACAAGTGTGGCCCGCCCCGCGAACTGGGAGGAATGATCACATGAACACGCGAACCATCGGGCAACCGAGCGTCCATGCTGTGATGGTCGCGGTCGATCACGCGATTGACGTACTCGGCGATGTTGCGCACCGCGGCCATCAAGGCGGATTCGTCGGGGAATCGGCACTCCGAGCGATGCAACCGGCCGGCCTTTTCGAAGTAAACCTTGTCGTGTCCGTTGACCAGGACTTCGGACACGTCGGGATCGTCCAGCAACGCTCCGATCGGCGAAAGAAAATGACGCGTCGTTTCGCGGTAAATCTCGATCGTTTCCATGACAGACAGCCGGCTAGAGGTTTCGGTCGGCCCGAGGCGGAGGCAAAGGACGCGGCGCTTTTCGGAACGTTCGGCAAGACGCGACCGGCCCACCGACTTGTTATACTCGGCCCTGCGACAACGTGGGGGCGGCGGACCCCGCGTGCGCCTTGTCGCTTTTCCTGCCCGAGGTCGCGATCGACTTTCGTGGCATTTGATTCTGATCGCCGTTTTTTGTTATTCGACTTTGACCCATGACCGAATTGCTTCGCAAGCTGAGCGACGGAAAAACGGCTGCCGTGTTCGAAGCACGGATGGGACTGGGCAAACGGGTTGCCGTCAAGCAACTCAGCCAAAGCGTTCGCGACAACCCGAGACTTCGTGACCGCTTGTTTCAGGCGGCCAAGCATTGGGCGACGGTTCCGCATGAACACCTGTTGGACTACATCGATTTTGACCGTGACAAAGGTTGGATCATTGTCGATTGGATGCCCGATTCGCTGGCCGACCACACCAAGATTGACGCCGAGCAAGCCTTGCGGATCTTGAAACAGTCGCTGCAAGCCTTGCGGCACTTGAATGACAACGGTTTTTTTCACGGCAACCTCAAGCCGTCCAACGTGCGTTTGGATGCTCGCGGACAGGTTTTCCTGAGCGACGGCCTGCTGTTAAGCGTTGACAACCCCGGTGTGATCCCGAGCATGGGAACGGCCAAGTATCTGGCCCCCGAAATGTCCGGCGCGACTTCGTTGAAACCTGGCCCGGGCATCGACATGTACGCGCTCGGGATCACCGTTTTGGAACGACTGGTCGGGTCTTCGTTCACGTCCTTGTTCCCAGGCGTCGGCCAACGAGCAAGCGATCACGACATGGCTTGGTTGCAGTGGCACGGCGATCCCAACACGCGTTTGCCGGCGACGGCGGATATCGTCGAAGGCTGTCCCGCCGAACTGGGTTTCGTGTTGGACAAGATGCTGATGAAGGATCCCCATTCGCGTTACCGTTACCCGGCACAAGCTCTGGAAACCTTACCGGGCGGAAGCGATTCCGATCGGTCCGGATCCACGGCGACGGCCGCGTCACCACCGATGCCAAAGCCGGTCGTCGATAATCGAAAACGCAACGACGACGGGGGATCGGCAACGGCGAAACGGTTTTCCTCCGCCGATGTCACCCAACGACCGCCCAACGGCGTCGTCATCGTCGTGGCGTCGGGCGCCGATGCCGGACAAGTCCACGGCATCGATAACCCGTCTTTTACCATCGGTTTCGATCAAGCGTGTGACGTGGTCTTGGCCGGGGAGGCGGGCTCCGACGTGACCGAGAACGAGCTTCGCATTCAGCGGGGAGGTGCCGGATGGTCGGTATCGCAAAACCGCGGCCGGGGCATCTTCGTGAATCAGAAATGGATTCGCACCAGTTGCCCGCTTCGATCCGGCGACATCATTCGCCTGTCCTGGCAAGGACCCGACGTCCAGTTTTATTTGCAGAGCGGATCGCCGAGCGTCAACGAATTGGCGACGCGATACTTCCCCAAGCCCAAACCGGATCGATCGAGCGGTTCGCGGTCGGACAGGAAACCCGTCGCGTCGAGCCCGGCCCCGACCCGGCCGCAACCGAGCAAGCCTGCCGCCCCGGCCGCTCCTGCCGCTCCTGCCGCCCCGATCACCGCGGCGGGTGCGAACCCGTCGCCGTCGAAACCGTCGTTTCAGCCTTTCGGTTCCGCCGCCGCGGCACCCCTGGCCCCGACCGCACCAGCCGCGGCGACCGCACCAGCCGCGGCGACCGCACCAGCCGCGGCGACCGCCCCAGCCGCCCCGACCGCCCCAGCCGCCGCGGTGGGCACCGGGGCTTTGATGAATCCGACCGCCGACGGTGCCTCGGATCCGTCGCCCGCCGGAGCTTCGAGAGCCAGCTCGATCGATCCACGCTCTTGGGACAAAAAGACGCGAGACCGAGTGATCATCGCCGTCGCGGCGGTCGTTGCGATCCTCGTGGTCGTTTTTGTGCCCGTGGGAAGTCCTCCGGCCGATCGCTCGGACGCGGATCCCACCGGGCCGTCGCAAGTCTCGCCGGAGCAACCCGGACCGTCGGGCGTTGGAGAGCCGTGATGCAAAAAGCCGCCGTCGGATTCGATTTGGGGACCACGATTTCCGTGGCCAGCTACGTGGATGAGTCCGGGCAACCGCAAGTCGTTCACGGGCGACACGGAAGTCCGCTGATCCCCAGCGCCATTCTGTTCAGCGATGACGCCATCGTCGGTCATGACGCGGTCGTCCTCAGCGAACAAGCGCTCGACAATTTCGCCGAGGGTTTCAAGCGTGACATCGGCAAACCGCATTACCGAAAACGCGTCCGACTTTGCCAAGTGCCGCCAGAGATTTTGACCGCCTTCTTGGTCGAACACTTGGCCGCCAACACGCGGCAGCAGATCGGGGAACTGACCGAGATCGTCGTGACGGTCCCGGCCTACTTCGACGAACGGCAACGGACTTCGACACAGCGTGCCGTCGCTCTGGCGGGCCTGAACGTTCTGGACGTGATCAACGAACCGACGGCGGCGGCCATCGCGGCAGGTTTTGATTTGTTGCAAGCGGGGCGATCGGAATCCGTCCAGCGTTTGTTGGTCTACGACCTTGGCGGCGGAACCTTCGACGCCACCCTTCTGGAGATCGAAGGCAAAGTTTTCAAAACGCTCGGTACCGACGGCGACATCTATTTGGGCGGCCGTGATTTCAACGAACGCATTGTGAACGTGTTGGTCGAGAGCTTTCTTTCCAAGCACGGCGTCGATCCCCGATCCGATCCGACCGACTTGCTGAAGCTGCAGCGTTTGGCCAACGAGACCAAGCACGCCCTCAGCGATTCGGAATCGTTCGACGTGTCGTTCCAGCACGCCGGACTGGTCGACGGTTTCACCTTCACCCGGGACATGTTCGAAGATGCCGTCGCCCAGTTGATCGAACGGACGCTGATGACGTCGCAAGCGGTCGTCACCGACGCCGGTCTGACGTGGAACGACATCGACCAGATCTTGTTGGTCGGCGGTTCCAGCCGCATCCCGTTGGTGCGTCAACGTTTGGCCGAGGAAAGCGGCAAGGCGGTCCGGCTTGCCGAGCGTCCCGACGAATTGGTCGCCCGCGGCGCGGCCTTGTACGCGGCCCTCCGCAGCGACCACGATTACCTGGACGCCGCTTCGCGATTCGAGGTCGTCAACGTCAACGCGCACAGCCTTGGCATCCAGGGCGTCGACTTGCAAACCAAACAACGGATCAACCAGATCATCATTCCGCGGAACACGCCCTTGCCGACCGCGTCGACGCAGATCTTTCACACGATGGAAGACGGTCAAAAAAATGTTCGCGTCCGACTGCTCGAAGGCGAAAGCGAAAACCCCGTTTTCTGTTCCTCGTTGGGCCAGTGCGTCGTGCATCTCGGCGACGGCCTGCCCGGTGGAACCGAAGTCCGCGTGCGGTGCAGCTACGACGCCAGCGGAACGATCAGCGTTTCGGCCCACGTTCCGGCGACGAAGGTGTCCGCGTCGGTCGAGTTGCGACGTGAAGGCTTCGCGGAGATGGAAACCCTGGATGTGTGGCGATCACGGCTGAGCACGAACGCTTCGCCGGCGGATCGCGACGCGGATGCGACCTTGCCCCCCGCCCCGGCGTCCTTGGGAGCCGATTCGAACGTCAACGAATTGCTCGCCCGCCTGGATCAATTGCACGCGCACGTCGGTCGCCACGTCGGGGAAGCGGCGGTGCCCGCGTCCGCGGTTCCGCTGCAGCGTTTGTATCAGCAAACGCGTCGCGAAGCCGCCGCGCTGAAACACTTGATCGACTTGTTGAACAAGCAACAACATGCCCAACAAGTGCCGTTCGAAAAAATGCAACTCCAAGGTCATCTGGCCCGCACCCGCATGGCTTGGGACCAAGTCAACAAGTTGAACTTGCACAGCGGCATCAGCTTGGGACGCGAATACCTTCGCCGACATCAGTACAGCGGTACCGACGCGGCGAAGTTGTCCGACGAAATCAGCAATCTGACCGCTTGGCTGTCCGAACGGACGGCCATGTGAACCGACCGACCGATCGACAGGGTTTTTCATCTCCCATCGCCGTGAACAGTTACGACATCTACCATCAATGGCTGGGCATCCCGGCCGCCCAACAACCGCCCAGCCTGTATCGGCTTTTGGGCGTCGTTGAATTTGAACAAGACCCGGAAGTCATTCGCAACGCCGCGGAGCGTCAAGCGATGCACGTTCGTCGCTTAGCGCGTGGGGAGTTCACCGATGCGGGGCAAGAACTGCTGAACGAAATCGCCGCCGCCAAGTTGTCCTTGATCAATGACGTCAAGCGGGCCGCCTACGATCAATCGCTGCGACAACGCAACGGAACACCATCTCCGCCACTGCCGCCGCAGGATCGACCGGACGAAACGACCGCCCCCGACGCCCCTCAATCGCTGCGGCTATGCGAAGCCGAAGCCACCCGAGTCGACTTGTCGCTGGCCCCGGGCATCGAAGGCAGTTTTCCCACCTGGATCATCGGCTATCACCCCGACTGCGACGTCCGCATCGAAGGCGACACGATCTCCGGAATCCATTGTCAGTTGTTGCACGACGAAGGCAATCTTTATCTTTCCGATCTGAAATCGACCAACGGGACTTACGTCAATCAAGAAAAGATTCATGCGACGCGGCGGATCCATCCGACCGACTTGGTCACCTTGGGCCGGCATCATCGGTTGCTGTTGCCTGCCGGCCTGATGTCGACCGATCCCGGCGGTGACGTCCGGGCCATCTTCATCGGCCGCGGTCCGGGAAACGAATGGCGTTTGAATGATCCGGGAGTCTCTTTTTTTCACGCCCGCCTGTTGCTCAAAGCCGGCAGTGTGATGGTGGAAGATTTGAATTCGCGACAGGGGATTCGCTTGGCACGTCACGGCAAGGCCCCCGTTCGCGTCACCCGATCCTCGTTGCGTCCCGACGACGTGTTGTGGTTGTCGGGAGTCCAATTGCCAGTCCGAGAAGTCTTCCAATGGATGGACGGATCCTGACCCTCACGAACGCAGAAAAACCATGAAACACACCGCCAAATTGATGTTGGCGATCGGCTTGGGGGCCGCCGCCGCGATTTTGAATTGGGTCGTGGTCTCCCAGCGGACGCGTCCCGTCCGTTTCGCGACTTTGACCGGGGAAGTCCGCGCGGGCGAGACGATCACCACCGATCGAATCGACTTTGTCGAAGTCGAAGCGTCCTACGCCGACGCACTGCGCACGAGCGTCGTGCCTTGGGCGGAACGCGCGGTGCTGAGCGGCCGAAAGGCGGCGCGGGATCTACAACCGGGCGTGCTGTTGCTGTGGGACGACGCTCCCATTCGTGGGCCTCGTTACGACCTGCGGGAAGGCGAAACCGCAGTCTTTTTGGATCTTTCGCAAAGCCCGGTTTCCTCGATCGCGGTCGGCGAATCGATCAGCTTTCGTTTCGTCACCGACGAATCCGATGAGACCATCGAATGGGTCGGGCCGTTCCGAGTCGTCACCGTCGACGAGAAACGTGTTCCCGGTGAACGCATCGACCGCGCGGGCGAAATCAGCGTCGCCGTGCCGGAATCCGACACCACAGACGCTCGCTTCGCAAAATTACAGGCCTTCATCGACCGACAGATCAAGGGTGAATCGCCACCGCTTCAAGTCCGAGCCCACATCAATCTTTAGGCCCCGTCGATGAGAATTTCGTTCAATCGCATCGGCGAAACGACGCCCACCCATTTTCAAACGTTGCAGCCGATCGTGCGGATCGGATCGGATCCCGCCAGCAACGACATCGTCCTGAGCAATCCTTACATTTCTCCGTCACACGCCGTGATCAACCGCAACGGCGACGCTTGGGAACTGACCCCGCTGGGCGATAACGAAATCCTGGTCGGGGACCAAGCGATTCGGATGGGCGAGCGTTCCATCCTGAGTCGCACGGCGTCGATCCAGATTTTTCCGTTCACGCTGAAGATCGACCACACCGAAGCGGCGGACGACGACACGCTGTTGGTCGATCGCATCTCCGAATTGGTGTTGAAGATCCACCGCGACTTGCTCGCGCGGTTGGACGTCGACGACACCGACGAATCGAGACGTCAATCGGACGAATTCTTGATTCAGGTCGAACACGACATCGACGAATTGTCTCGGCTACACGGCTTGCAAGACGCGGGAAATCGTGACCTTTTGGTTCATGCCGCGTCGATGCAGACGCGTGGCCATTTGCTGCGCCAAGTCATCGAGGGCGATCACGCGTCGCACGGCCAAGAGGAACGATGGACCGTGTTGCTTTCGTCCAATCACGATTTCGATCGCAAGCTGCAAACACTGGCGACGACAATCGAACAAGACCTATCACCTCAACCACGGACCAGTCTGACCAAACGCATCGCCGACATCGAAGGCAAGTTCGCCGACGCCTGGACGACCGCGTTGGATCGCCACAACCTGAATGGCGAAAATCCCTTCGTCCAATACCTGGCGAAATGCCACGTCAAAAAGCAGGTCAAGGATATTTTGTTCGGCTACGGTCCGTTGGAAGACCTGATCCGAATGCCCAACATCTCCGAGATCATGGTCGTCAGTCGTGACAAAATCTACGTCGAAAAAGAAGGCGTTCTGGAACGATCCGGACGACGTTTCGTGTCCGACGAAGTCACCGTTGCGATCATCGAACGAATCGTCAATCGCGTCGGTCGCCGCATCAATACGGCCGAGCCATTGGTCGACGCGCGACTGCTGGACGGAAGTCGGGTCAACGCCGTGATCGCGCCGCTGGCGCTCAGTGGGCCTTGTCTGACGATCCGAAAATTTCCTTCCAAGAAAATGCTGATCGACGACTTGGTCAAAAAAGGGGCCATCACGACCGTCGTCAAAGAATTCCTCAAAGCCTGTGTCGAGGTCGGTTGCAACATCCTGATCTCGGGCGGGACCGGTACCGGAAAAACGACGATGCTGAACTGTTTGAGCGACTTCATTCCCGAAAAGGATCGCATCGTCACGATCGAAGACACCGCGGAACTGCAACTGCAAAAGGATCACGTCGTCCGGATGGAAACCAAAACGGCGAATCTGGAGGGCACGGGCGAATACACGATTCGGGACTTGGTGAAAAACTCGCTACGGATGCGGCCCGACCGGATCGTGGTCGGTGAATGTCGCGGTCCCGAAGCGTTGGACATGTTGCAAGCGATGAATACCGGCCACGACGGCTCGATGACAACGATTCACGCCAACAACGCCGAAGACGTGATCGGACGATTGGAAGTCCTGGTGCAAACGGCGGCCGACTTGCCCGTGTCATCGATTCTCAGCCAGATCGGTTCGGCGATCGATATCGTGATTCAACTGACACGCATGCGTAACGGGCGGCGATGCGTTTCCCAGGTCACCGAATTCATCGGCTACGACAAAGCCGAGGGCGTCCTGCGAACCAAAGACATCTTCCGTTTGGACGGCGAAACGGAAGATGCGAAGTTGATGCCGACGGGAGCCTTGCCGACGTTCATGGGCGAATTGATCGAAAACGACATGATCGACCTCTCTTCGTTTTATCGGTGACTGATGTGATTCCGATCTTTAGCAGCTTGTGTCTGTTCGCGGCGGTCGTCTTGGCTTTCGACTCGTTGGGAGGCGTTTGGGACGACCTTTCGGATCGTTACCTTTCCGACATTCGGCCCAACCTGAAACGCTTGGACTCGGATGACCAGTCGC
>CAYVRC010000039.1:0-39165 GCA_964453205.1 uncultured Pirellulaceae bacterium
AAACAGTACGTTTTGATGAACGGGGTAACACGGGCGCGAAAGAATTTCTCGGTGTCGGCTTGAAGCACCGTAAAGTCTCGTTCGTCGACCGAACCGCCCTTTGCCGAAGGATCCGTCGACGTTTGACCGCTACAGACAATCGGCAGTGAACACGAAACAGCCGAAACAAATAGAGCGATCACGCAGCGCGGCAAGCGTGCGGACCGGTTTGTCACGTTCGGACTCGATTCGATTCTCATTTTCGCGGTCGTTGGTTTTGACTTGTCTTGTTCATTCCGAAAACGTTGCGGATCGCTGTCGACTTCCAGTCTAACCGCTACCGAGCGGTGGCCGGCGGGTCGGCTCGAGTCTTGATGACTCCATACAGGGGTGTCAATCCTGCATGCAGTTGGCATAATGGATGTCGTGCCGGTGTGTGCCCCCCCACACAGTCCCTGAGTTCGTCACCAAGGAGACTCCCGCGTCGGCTGGAGATTCTCGATGTCAGCGAACCCGACTGCTCTTGCGATCCGCGCGAAAATCGACGGCACAGAGGGACGTTCGGGACGTGGACGCGATGCGCGATCGCAAGGCGACGGCGGCGACGACTTTTTTTAGGTTAGGTTCGATGCTGGCAGGTTTGAAACGCGTCCCCGGCGGATTGATGATCATCCCGCTCATGATCGGGGCGCTGCTCTCGACCCTGGATCGGGCCCATCTGGAACCGATTCAGCAGGCACTGCGGTGGCTGGGTGCTCCACCGGTCGAGTCGGCCGACGGCGTGGAGCGTTATGAGTTTTTGCAAATCGGTGGCTTCGCGACGGCATTGACCGGCGTCGGTGCGACCACCCTGATCGCAATGTTCTTGGTGTGCGTCGCGGCGCAAATGAATTTCAGTGTGGGGCGTGACGCGGTGAAGAAAGGTGCGATCATTACGGCGGTCAAGTTGCTCGTCGCGATCGGTTGTGGCTACGCGCTGGCCGTGACCTCTGATCCTTTTCACGGCTGGCTCGGCCTGTCTCTGGTCGCCGTGATCGCCGCGATGAGCAACGGCAACGGCGGGCTGTACCTCGCTTTGACCGGCCAGTACGGGACGCGAAGCGATGTCGGCGCGGTTTCGGTCATCTCGCTCAACGACGGTCCCTTCTTCACGCTGTTGGCGCTCGGGATTTTGGGCGAAAGTTTTCCCCTGGCGGCTTTCTTGGGGGTGCTGTTGCCGATGGCGTTGGGATTTACGATCGGTCAATTCAGCGAAGAGGCTCGGAGATTTCTCGCGCCGGGCGAAAAGCTGTGCATTCCGTTTTTCGCTTTCGCCTTGGGCACGACGATGAACTTCAGCGTTTTCCTTGACGCGAATGTCGTCGCCGGCGGGATGATTCTGGGAATCGCGACCGTCGTCTTGACCGGCTCGGCATGTGCTCTGGCGCTCCGCGTCGCGGGCGAACGATCGGTCATCGCGGGTCTCGCGGAGGCGTCCACGGCGGGCAACGCCGTTCAAACTCCGCTCGCCGTCGCGATTGCCGCCGGCCTTGCCGCCTCGTCAACGCCGGGGCTCGGCAACCCTTACCTGGCGATCGTGCCGATCGCGACCGCACAAATCTCGATCTCCGTGATCGTTACCGCGATCCTGTGTCCGGCCGTTGTGGCGCTGAGCGATTCGCGAACCGACCGTCCCTAGCGATGCCGTCGCGTCCCCGCCGGCTCATCCGTGTCGCACGATCGGATCACAGCCCCGTCGACTTCCCTCGGCGACAGGCGAAGGATTTGGCGGCCGCTACTCCCTCGGCCTCAACCATTTATGCAATTCATTGACAACGATGGCGGTTGACGCGACGACGATCGATGCCACCCAAACCTGCCACGGCAGCGGCGTGAATTCCAGCAAGGCCTGCGTCCATGGGACGTACAGTGCGGCCACGTGAACCAGCGTCGTCAAAACCGCCAACCACAGCATTTTGTTGGAAAACAGATTGGTTTTGAAGATGGAGACGTCTTCACTGCGGCAGTTGAAAACATGCACGGTTTGAAACAACACCAGCGTCGTCAGCGCCGAGGTGCGGGCCAAGTCGATGCGTCCGTCGACCTGCATGACCCAATAAAAGATCCCCAGCGTTCCCGCCATCAACCACACCGCAACGATCGCCAGACGCTCCATCAAGTTGCGATCCAGGATTCCCTCATCGATCGGTCGAGGCGGGCGACGGTACAACGACTCGTCCCCCTTCTCAAAACCGAGTGCCACATCGGCGATGCCGTTGGTCACGACGTTGCACCAGAGAATTTGTGCGGGCACCAAAGGCAACGGCCAGCGCAGCGCGAGCGATACCAAGATGATCAACACATCGGCCGCGCCGGTGCTGAGAAGAAAGAAGGTCGCCATACGGATGTTGCGAAATGCCGTGCGGCCTTCTTCCACCGCCGAGTACACGCTGGAAAAATTATCGTCCGTGATCACCATGTCGCTGGCCTCTTTGGCGACATCGGTGCCCGATCGGCCCATCGCGCAGCCCAAGTGTGCGTTCTTCAGTGCCGGTGCGTCGTTGACTCCATCACCGGTCACCGCCACGATCTGGTCACGTTCCTTTAAACGATTGACGATACGGACTTTGTGATCCGGTTTGACACGAGCGAAGACGTTGCTGTCTTGCAGGATTGTGTCCAGTTCTTCGTCGGACAGGTCACTGATTTCTTGTCCGGTATGAGCCTGAGAGGTACGGCCGTTGCCGCCGGGAAAACGATCGACGTGAACTTGCTTGGCGATCGCCGACGCGGTGGCTTTGTGGTCGCCGGTGACCATGACGACGCGGATGCCGGCTTGATGGCATTTATCGACCGCCTCAACAACCTCGGGCCGGGCCGGATCACGCAAGCCGGTCATGCCGACAAAGGTGAAGCCGCTGGGAGCATCGCTACGAATCGATTCGGCCGCGTCTTCCCCATGACCGACCGCCATCGCCAAGACTCGTAGTCCGTTTTCGGCGAGCCGCTCGTTTTGTTCTTCAAGCCACTGGCGATCCAGTTCCCGCGTCTCGCCGTCACTGCCCGGCATCTGCGAGCACATTTCGGCGATCCGCTCGGGGGCACCTTTGACCAAGACCAGCGTGCCCGCGTCGTCACGTTCGTCGTCCTCGTGGACGGTTGCCGAGAAGCGTTGCTCGGTGCGGAAAGGGATCTCGTCGATTTGTCGGTACCGCTCTCGCAACTTTTCTCGCGTCATGCCGGCTCGCTTCGCCGCGGAGAGCAAGGCGATCTCCATCGGATCGCCTTCGCCCTCGGAGTCTTCGCCTTCGGAATCCTCGCCTTCGTCCTTCGGTTCCGACCCCAGTTCGGCTGAATTGTTCAACGCCGCACACAAGAAGGTTTGGTAAAGCGCCGGCGATTCGTCTTCCGTCAAGCCGCTCTCGGCAAGACCTCGGGCGTCTTCGTCCGAAGACTCACTCTGTTGCCCGTCCGCTGAAGCGTCCCGTTTCACACCTGCCAGTTCATGCTCGACGTCCCCGGCAAGCACGCGTTGGACCCTCATCCGGTTCTGCGTCAACGTGCCCGTCTTGTCGCTCACGATCGCGCTGCAACTGCCCAAGGTTTCCACGGCGGGCAAATGGCGAATGATCGCATTCCGCTCGGCCATGCGGCGGACGCCCACGGCCAAGGCGACGGTCATGACGACCGGCAAGCCGGCCGGAATTGCGGCGACCGAAAGCGAAACGGCCAGCAAAAACATCTCGCTGACACTGCGGCCCATCGCAATCCCGACCGCGAAGGCGATCGCCGCGATCACGAGAATGATTCCGGCGATCCATTTCGCCAGCCGGTCCATCCGCTGTTGCAAAGGAGTCGTCACGTCAGCCGCGCCGCGGATTTGTTCGGCGATCTGCCCCAGTTCGGTGTCTGCACCGGTCGCGACGATGACGCCCTCGGCGTTGCCCGAGGTGACAGCCGTGCCCATGAACGCCATGTTGGATTGATCGGCGGGAGGCAGGTCTTCGTCGGCATCCGAAATGGGTTCATCGGTCTTCGTGACCGGTACCGATTCTCCGGTCAGTGCGGCTTCGTTGACTTGCAGCGCACCGGACCGCGTCAGCCGCATGTCCGCAGGAACGACTTCTCCTTGTTCGAGCAGGACGATGTCGCCGGGCACGAGTCGATCCGCCTCAATCTGCTGCTCCCGGCCGTCGCGTCGCACGGTGGCTTTGGGCGACACCATTTCCATCAACGACTGCACAGCCGTCTCGGCCCTGTACTCTTGAATGAAGCCGATGGTGGCGTTAACGATCAGCACCAAACCGATCACGATCGCGTCGCCGAAACTCTGGATCGCCAAGGTCACGACCAGCGCCGCGAGCAACACGTAGATCAACGGATCGGTGAACTGATCGAACAGGACTTTCCAGGCACTGACTTTGTTGTCGCTGCGAATCGAATTGGGCCCTTGGTCGTCGAGCCGACCACGAGCTTCGTCCGATGACAAGCCTTCTTTGTCAGACTCGACACGGTCGAGGACTTCGCGATTTTCGATTCGGTAGAAAGTTTCGGGCATGACGAATTCTGATCAAGCTAACTTCTCGATCACCTCCACAACGCTGTCCGGGTTCAGAGAGATCGAGTCGATTCCGGAGTCGACCAAGAACCGGGCGAAGTCGGGGTAGTCACTGGGCGCTTGACCGCAGATGCCGACCTTGCATCCCTTCGCGCCGGCGCGCTTGATCACATCCGCGATCGATCTTTTCACCGCCGGGTCACGTTCATCGAACAAATCCTGCAATCGATCGGAATCTCGATCGATTCCCAGAATCAACTGAGTCAGATCGTTGCTTCCGATCGAAAAACCGTCGAACCGCTCGGCGAATTCTTCCGCCAAAATGACGTTCGACGGAATTTCGCACATCATGTAAACCTGCAAGCCGTCCTGGCCACGCACCAGACCGTGATCGGCCATGATGCCCAGCACACGATCGGCTTCTTCCACCGTTCGCACAAAGGGAACCATCACGATAATGTTGGACAGCCCCAAAACCTCGCGGGCCCGCTTCAGCGCGAGACATTCCAATTCAAACCCGTCGCGATAGTGCTCGCTGTAGTAGCGACTGGCTCCGCGGAAGCCCAGCATCGGGTTTTCTTCGACCGGTTCGAACGCTTCTCCTCCGATCAATCCCGCGTACTCGTTCGTTTTAAAATCGCTCAACCGAACGATGGCCGGATCCGGAAACGCCGAAGCCGCGATCGATGCGATACCGCGGGAGAGCTTGTCCACGAAATATTCACGACGATCTTCGTAACCGGCCGTCAGCTCCTCGATCTTCTGCTTGGCTTCGTCGTCCTCGATTCGATCGAATCGTGTCAACGCGAGTGGATGAATCTTGATGACATCGTTGATCAGAAACTCCACCCGCGCCAGCCCGACACCACGGGTCGGCAGCTTCCACCACCGGAAGGCGCCCACGGGGCTGGCCAAGTTCATCATGATTTTGACGGGAACCTTGGGCAGATCGTGGGTGTCGATTTCGGTTCGCTCGAAGTCAAGCTTTCCGTCGTAAATCATGCCCGTCGCGCCTTCGGCACAGGAAACCGTTACTTCTTGGCCATCGGACAAGATTTCGGTCGCGTCGCCGCAACCGACGACCGCTGCCAATCCGAGTTCGCGACTGACGATCGCCGCATGGCTGGTCCGACCGCCGTGGTTGGTCACGATCGCCGCAGCCCGCTTCATCAACGGCCCCCAATCGGGATCGGTGCGATCGGTCACCAATACGCCGCCTTCTTCGAAACGATCGATCTCATCTGGACTGCTCAGCAAGAACACCTGACCGGTCGCGATCCTTTGTCCGATCGCCAAACCGCGGGCGATCGGCTCGGATTTCTCCTTCAATTCGAAACGCTGCAGCGGCGAATCGACCCTCTGAGACTGCACCGTTTCCGGCCGGGCTTGCACGATCGTTAGTTCTTGCGTTTCGCCGTCAAGCGCCCACTCCATGTCCATCGGCCGATCGTAGTGGTCTTCGATGGCGACGGCCCAGCGAGCGAGCTCCAGGATCTGGCCGTCGTCAAGCACGAATCGACTTTGTTCTTCCTCGGACGTTTCGACGGTCTCGGTCTTCGCGTCCCCTTCGTCAGCGTAGACCATCTTCTGCCGCTTCGCGCCGAGCCTTTTCTCGATGATCGGTTGCAGCTCGGGATCAGCTAGTAGCGGTTTGAAGATTCGGTATTCATCCGGATTGACGGTTCCCTGGACCACCGTTTCGCCCAACCCCCAAGCCGCGTTGATGACGACGATGTCGGGAAAGCCGGTCTCGGTGTCCAAAGAAAACATCACGCCGCTACCGGCCCGGTCGGAACGAACCATTCGCTGAATGCCGACCGACAAGGCGACTTTCAAATGATCAAAGCCCTTGTTTTGACGATACGAAATGGCGCGATCGGTAAATAACGATGCGTAACACTTCTTGCACGCCCGGATCAGCTCGTCTTCGCCCTCGACGTGAAGGAACGTTTCCTGTTGCCCGGCAAAGCTGGCATCAGGCAAGTCCTCCGCCGTCGCGCTGCTGCGAGCCGCCACGGCAAGGTTCTTGGTGCCGGAGTGACGGCAAAGATCGGCGTAGGCTTCGCGGATCGCGATGTCGATTTCTTCGGGAAACTCCCCGTCGGTGAACAGCTTGCGGATGTTCTTGCCGGAATCCTCGAGCGACTGTTTTTCCGATGACAGCTTGTCCAATTGCTCGCGAAGCGGGTCGTCGATCTCGTTGTGTTCGATGAACCGGCGGTAGGCATCCGACGTGGTCGCAAAACCGCTGGGAACTCGAATCCCGTTCACCCTGAGCGTCTGGATCATCTCGCCGAGCGATGCATTTTTACCGCCGACGATATCGGTGTCGTCGTTTGTGAGCTCGTCGAATGGAACGACGAAGCCGGTCTTGGCTTGGGTGGTCATGGGATTTTTCATGGTGATGGTGATGGTGATTCGAACATCGGCCGCGAACACCCGTTCAATCGCGGGTCATCTCGACGGACATGGGCAAGGGCGAGTCACAAATCGCCCGCACCAGGCGATCGCGATTCCTTCTCCGCGTACGCCCGCATGCACCGGTCGGGATGCAATCAACGTGCCATTTTCTCCGGACCGGGAGCGTGTCGAAAACAGCAAGAGCAATGAACTCCTCCCAAAGTCACTTTCGCGACAAAACGGGATGCCACCCGGGTCTGTTGCAGACCTCGACGTCACGGACGTTACCGATCAGAAACAACAATGAACGTGGTCTTGTCGACGCCCGTGTTTCCGTTGGTGGGATCGAACGCGTAAACCGTGATTTCATAACTGCCTGGTTCACGGACGCTGAGGCTGGCGGTGAATCGACTGGTCGATCCAGCAAAACGCAACGGAACCTCGTCGACCTTCTCGCCGTTTCGCTTGACGATCGCGGAGACCATGAACTGATTCGCGTCCCACAATCCTCCCGGCTCGATGGGACAACCGCACATCATCGTGACGTTCGCCTCGACGGACACGTCGACCGCGTCACCAAGATCGCTGATTTTCTGGTGCGCCGGCGGGCTCAGGACGTCGACCACGAAGCCCGGCAATTCCAGTGTCATTGCGTCTCCACCGGTAATGTGTCGGCCGGGCACGACCCACTGCGTGACGGACACGGTGTTGATCGCCTGGGGCTGGGCCAACGGACCGCGAGCAGTGACCTTGACCCGACGAGGCTCCTCGAGATCGACCTCGGCTTGAAATACCGCCGCGTCCTCGGTCGAAACGGCGGCGTGATGCGGCAACCGTTCCCGCATGATTCGCTCCGTATCACCCGTGCTGCCCGCCGTTTTCCCCTGAGCCAACAGTCGGCCGGTGTCGGCGTCGGCGATCACGATCTCTGCCCCACCCATTGAGGTGCCCACGAATTTTGCCCCCTTGCTGATGACACGCACGTCGATCCGCGTTTCCTCCGCAGACGCGCTCCCCAAGATGATGGTGGCGGTGACAGTCAACAGAAAACAACCCATCAGTTTTACTCGGCACATCGAAATACTCCTGCCTTCACAAAGGAAACGTTGGCCCAAGCCGAACGACGCGCCGAGTGCGAACGCCGTGCCGGCGATGCAAGCTTCGCACATTGCAAATCTCCCGCCGAATCCGGCGTTTGGCACGAAGATCGCAGGCTAATGCCAAGCTGAGCCGGCGAAGTCTCGTCGCAACCGAAAACCAACGAATAGGAGTCAACCAACCATGAGATCCGACACCGCCACGCTGACATCGCGTCTGGCATGTTTTCCTTTAGTTGCGATCCTTCCTCTAGCCCTTTTGGGACACCCGATTGCGAACGCGGGAAGCCTCGATCCGTCACACGTACCAGCCGACGCTCAATGGGTCATCCACGTCGATTACGAATCACTCAGCGGTTCGAAAATGTGGCAGAAACTGCGGAATGAGAAACCGATGATCAGCAAGCTGGCTCAAAACTGGATGAACAAACGATACGGCATCGATCCGCCGAAGGACTTAAAATCGCTGACGATGTTCAGCCGCGATTACCGAGAGTACACCGGGACGGTGATCGTTCAGGCCGATTACGGTGCCGACAAGATCGAAACACGGCTCGGCAAGGCCATGAATCATCGACAGACGCAGTGGCAGGACCATACGCTGCACACGATCACACTCTCGGAACAAAAACCGTCCGATGATGGACCGTCGGGTGATGAAGAAATGACCATCGTGATGGTCGACCAAGATACACTCCTGTTCGCGTCTTCGGTGTCCAATGCCAAAGAGGCGTTGAAGTTGCTCGCTGGTGAGACGCCTTCGCTGGAAGGGAAAGATTCGCCACTGTTGACCGGCAAGAGGGATGACGCCTGGATGCACGGAGCGGCGATCAATTTAGACCAACTGAAGAAACATCCGGTCGCGATGCCCATCATCGCCCAGCATCAGCGAATCGTTTGGTCGTTCGGCAAGTTGCCCAACGGAATGCTGTACGAGCAGGCCGACCTGGTGGGTCAGTCCGAGCAGATTGCCCAAAAAATGGAAACGGTTTTCGATGGCATCGTGGCCTACGAGCAACTCTGGGCCGAAGGCAGCGAACCGATGAAATCTCTGGTACAGAACGTCGAAGTCACCCGCGACGGAAAGACGACCGGATTTTCCTGGCAAGGCTCGTCGGACGAAGTCGTCGCCGCCATGGATGACATTTTCGACCGAATAGCCACCTGGAAGCCGATCCTGATGACGCATCGGAGAAACCAGCAAGCGGCTGCCCGGTAAGCCGCTCGCCTTCCCCGTAACTGACAGGCCCACTCGGTTCAACGTGATCACGGACGTCGCCTTTTCGGGATGAGTCGAGCCACGGAGCAAGTTGATGCTGACAAACGAATCATGGAATACTGCTCGCCACCGACTCGCCGAGCAGATTCGGAAACAGGGGGTTCGTGACGAAAAGGTGCTCGGCGCCATCGCTCGGGTGCGTCGAGAGGCCTTCGTATCGCCTGATCTGGAGAAACTCGCCTACCGGAATATTCCGCTTCCCATCGAAGACGGGCAAACCATTTCGCAGCCCTTCGTCGTCGCCTTGATGGCCGCGGCATTGGATTTGAAATCGACCGATCGAGTTTTAGAAGTCGGCACCGGTAGTGGATATGCAGCGGCGGTGTTGGCGCAGCTCTGCAACGAAGTTTACTCGATCGAACGCTTCGAAGACTTGGCAGAATCAGCCAAGTCGCGATTGATCGTCGAAGGCTTCGGCAACGTTCACGTGCGACACGGCGACGGCACGCAAGGCTGGCTCGATCGAGCACCGTTTGACGCGATCACGGTTGCCGCCGGCAGCCGCGAGGCGCCGCCGCCGTTGTTGGAACAATTGGCCATCGGCGGTCGACTGGTCATCCCCCTCGGCCCTGACAAGTTCTCTCAAACCCTGACCCGGATGACCAAAATCGCTCAGGATCAATTCGAAGAGGAAGGAATGGGCGACGTCCGCTTCGTGCCGTTGATCGGTAATTCCGGTTGGGAAGACGATCACCTCGGCTGAAAAAATCCGTAGGTGTCGCCCGAACGCCGCCCTCGGCGGACCGCATTCGGTGGGTGGCACTTTTTAGACAACGCCCCAATCCCTCGCATCAACCACGCACTCGACCAGAGGCCATCATGGCGACCGAAATCAATGTGGATGCAATGCACCTGCAAAATTTGTCACAGCAAATCCGACGCTGGATCGTGCAAAGCACCTCACAAGCCGGATCCGGTCATGTCACGTCATCGCTGTCGGCCGTCGAATTGATGGTCGACCTCGTGTTCGGTGGTCACTTTCGATTCGACCTCGATCATCTCGATCTTGCCGCCAACGATCGTTTGATTTTCTCCAAAGGTCACGCCTCGCCGCTGTTCTATTCGCTTTGGGCGGCGGCCGGAAAAATCGAGCCCGAAGACTTGATGAGCTATCGGGAATTCGGAAGTCGACTCGAAGGCCACCCCACCACGCGATTTCCGCTCACCGTGGCCGCCACCGGGTCGTTAGGGCAGGGATTGTCGATCGGACTCGGCATGGCGATGGCGGCACGCTACTTGGATAAATCGCCGAGTCGGACGTTCGTCCTGCTCGGTGATAGCGAGATGGTGGAAGGTTCGCAGTGGGAAGCGATCCAACTCGCAGCTCACTACAAGCTGGACAATTTGATCGGCATCATGGATGTCAACCGACTCGGTCAACGCGGTGAAACCATGTACGGGCACGACTTGACCACCTATCGCGATCGGATCGAACCGTTCGGATGGCGGTGCGTGTTGATCGAAGACGGCCACGACGACGAGCAGGTGATGAAGGCCTACAGGGAGTTGGAGTCATCCGATGATGATCCCGGTCAGCCGACGATGTTCATCGCCCGCACCATCAAGGGCAAAGGGATCCCGTCGCTGGAAGACGAGGAGGGGCATCACGGAAAGCCCGTCGATAAAGACTCCGTCGAGGATATCCTTGCCCGAATCGGCGAAGCGAAAGAAGACATTCGCGGTGAGATTGCCGCACCGGTTGTCCACCAGGCCGATCCACCGGTATCTCTCAGCATTGATGCGATGTCCTATTCGATCGGGGACGAGGTGGCCACGCGGGACGCTTATGGTAACGCATTGGTGCGTCTGGCAGCGAAGTACCCACAAATGATTTCGCTCGATGGGGAGGTCTGCAATTCGACTCGATCCAAAAAATTCCGTGATGATGTCCCCCATCGTTTTTTTGAGATGTTCATCGCCGAGCAAAACATGGTCGGCGCGGCAGTCGGCATGGCGCTGCGAGGCAAGATTCCGTTCGTTTCAACCTTCGCCGCCTTCTTGACGCGGGCGTTCGATCAGATCCGCATGACCCCTTATTCTGACGCCGCGGTCAAGTTCGTCGGATCACACTGTGGTGTTTCGATCGGTCAAGACGGTCCGTCACAAATGGGACTCGAAGACATCGCGATGTTCCGCACGATTTGGGACGGCGTGGTGCTTTATCCCAGCGATGCCGTGTCCACCGAAGCTCTGGTCGACGCGATGGCTTCGCACGACGGAATCGCATACCTACGTACCACGCGAGGCGAAACACCGGTGATTTACAATAACGACGAATCGTTCGAAATCGGCGGTTGCAAAGTGCTGCGTCGCAGCGACGAGGACGAAGTCACCCTGGTCGGGGCCGGCATCACGCTGCACGAGTGCCTCAAAGCCCATGATTTGCTTGCGGACAACGACGTGAGCACGCGAGTGATCGACCTGTACAGCGTCAAGCCGCTCGATCACGCCACGATCCGAGAGGCGGCGGACCAAACACGGGCGCTGTTTACGGTTGAAGATCATTTTCCCGAGGGTGGTATCGGCGAAGCCGTCTTGACGAGTTTGTCGGATCACTCGACACCAGTGAATTGTTTGGCAGTGCGAAAGCGTCCACGGAGCGGTGCCTCGGAAAAGCTGCTGGATGCGGAAGGGATCTCTGCCGAACGTCTCGTCGATGCCGTCGGGCGATGGAGACAATCAAATGCTCGGAGGCACCGAAACGAAGAACCACGCTGAATCCACGTTGTTCTTTTCAACGCGACGCAAATTGCCGTTTCAAAATAGTCATGGTTTCGCTTTGACGTTTGATGACAAATTCCCTCGCAACCTCCGCTTTCTTTTTCGCGGCCTGAAAATCCTTCGCCATCGCGATGACCGCATCAGGCACTTTCACGGCTTCCGATTCGACGTCCAAATCGAAAAGCCATTCGCCGAGCCCGATGTCGCGCCACATGATGCCTTTACTCGTTTGCTCTTCAAAACGACACACGATTGCCGGGATGCCGTTGCCGACGGCCATGATCGGCGAATGCATTTCACTGCCGAATAATCCCGCGCTGCGGACGTAAACGCTCAACGCCTGATCGGTCAGCCAAAAATCTTTTCGCCAAACGACTCTCTCTTTCACGCCGGGGGGCAGTCGATCGTACAGCATCTCCTTGCCGACGGCCATTTGAGTCATGTCCTCGGGACACAACAGTACTTTTAAGTCGGTCTCACGCACCACGCGAATGATCGCTTCGCGAATGGGAGCGTGATCTTGCTCCTTCATTTCCTCGTTGCGAGCTCGACGCGATGCACTCGCCTCACGTTTGCTTCCGGGAATCGTCCAGTAAGGGGTGAAGCGTAGTCGCGAAAGGCAGCAAAGAAACTTACCTTCCTCAAGGTTGTTCTCGGCAAGAAAAGCTGTCGCCGATTGGTCGTCTCGCAAATCGCAGGCGAACGCGCCGTCCGGGGCGAACTGCATGACCTTCGATCGAATGCCCTGCCGTTTCGCATACTTCAGTGATACCGAGTCACGGAAGAACACGAATTCCGCCTGGTTGAGCAGGTCGACCGTGTCGTCGCCAAAAAATTTTCCGTAAGTGATGCCGTAAACGCCGAACGGCTTTTCAGTATGCTTTACAAACGCGGCGACATCCTTTGCCGCGACAAGCGAAGGCCCGGAACCGTGCAGTAGGAAGTCCGTCCACGCGATGGCATCTTCCAGTTCTTGTTCAGATGCAGTTCCGTCGTCACGGATTGTGCCTTTTACAATTTTCAGTTTCGGGAACCGACGGTGTTCCATCGCGGCGACTTCCTCCGTCAAATCGCCCGACGCCCACAAGATCACTTCGGCTTGTGGCAGATACCGTTCAATCAAGGCCAACACGCCCGGCGTGTGCGCGATGTCACCGATGTTGACGACCTGCCATGAAGATCGCAGCAGAATACGCGGCGGTCGACCACCGCTTGCGGCGCTTCCCGTTCTCAAAATCGTCGAAACGAGTGTCGAGGCAATCGCCGCGCTAAGGAATTGTCGTCGCTTCATGACTTGGGAACCTTCCTGTGTGTTGATCATATTCTTCGTTCGTCTCGGTCGAGCGGACGGTCGAATACCGCCACGCCACCGATCCGGTCGGTCAATTCGTCGGTTTCGTCATTGCCTGATCCAGTCAGGCTTGATGCGAGTTTGCTCAAAAGCCCTCGCCGGTTCGTGGTGCGAGTTCATAGAAGGCGATTCCGCGTCGACGTCTCGCATCCACTGATGCAGTTTTGCTCGAAGTTCGGCGGTCAGTTCAGGTCGGGCTTCCGCCAGATTCTCGGATTCACCGATGTCGTTTCGTACGTCATAAAGCTCGACCCGATGTCCCGGGACGTAGCCGCCGTCGGCTCCGACGCGGTCGCCAAAAAACTCGATCAGTTTGTAGTCGCCGTGACGAATCGATGCCGAAGGCGTCAATCCCCACAGCAGATCGTAGAAGGGATAGTACTGAAACAGCGGCCGTTGTTGCAAAGTGGGATCGTTGCCGTCGCGCAACAGCGCCCGCCAGCTGCGACCGTCCAGTTGATGATCCGCCGGCGCGGTCGCCCCGGCTAAATCGAGTGCCGTCGCGAGCAGATCGACCGCGTGGACCGGCGTATCAATCACCGTCCCCTGGGGAGTGTGGCCGGGCCAGCGGGCAATCATCGGCACGCGAACGCCGCCCTCGTAGACCGAGCCCTTGCCGGCTCGCAGCGGGGCGTTGTCGTACTCACGCATGTCCGGCGTAAAGGTCGGCCGCGACGGATGCGGTTTCGCTAAATCCTTGAACGCGTAACGTTCATCGATTCCGCCGTTGTCGCTCAAAAAGATCACCAAGGTTTGGCTCGCTTCGTCCATGATGTCCAACGCCTTCATCAGCCGGCCGATCGATTGATCGATGTGTTCCAACCCCGCCAAGTACACCGCTCGGTAAGGTCCCTGGTCGTCGTAGCCTTGGCGGCGGTACTTTTCGACCAGTTCTTCTTCGGCCACCACGACGCCGTGAATCATGTGATGTGACACGAAGCAAAACCAAGGCCGCTCGCGGTTGCGATCGATGAAGTTGATCGCCTGGTCGGTCAGTTCCTCCACGCCACGGTCTTCGCCGGGTTCGAATTCCTCTTTCCCCAGCACCGGCGCGGCATAGTCGAATCCGTAGTGTGTCGCGGCGGCGGGGTTGAGCCCCATGTAGCTGCCGTCTTGATTGCTGGTCAGGTGCCATTTGCCCATGATTCCGGTCGCGTAGCCGGCGTCGCGAAGCCCTTTGGCGATGGTGAAGGTATCGCGAGAATAGTTTTCCACGAACGGAGGTTCGGTCATCCGCGCCCACGGGTAGCCGTACCAACTGAGGACGTGCCACAAGCCGTGCCGCGCGGTGTATTGACCGGTCAACAGGGTGGCTCGCGTGGGCGTGCACTGACTGGTCACGTAAGCGTCTGTGAATCGTACACCTTCGCCAGCTAAGCGATCCAAGTGCGGTGTCGCAACTCTGTCACCACCGTAGCATCCGAGCGTCGGCCATCCCTGGTCATCGGTCAAAACCAGCAGAATGTTGGGCCGCGGGGGCGTCTCGGTTTCGCGGTTCACCGGGTGCGAGTTCGGCTTGCCCTCGTCGGCCCGCGCCGTCGCCAGCGGATGCGCCAGCCAACACGTTAAAGCCAACCAAAACAACGAATGATGAATGTGACGAATCAAATCGATGCCGCCTGTCTGAGTAAATGATTTCAGATGGTGCAAGTCAACCGCACCCGTGCAATCGACTCGACATGCCTCGCCAGCGTTGCCCGTTCTTTCCAGGCGATGCCGCCTTCCGAGGACAAGACCAGGCCTTTCCATTGCCTTCTTCCATAAAGACGCCCGTCGGTGTAAAGCAACTCGCGGCCGAAGGCATAACGCATCATCTGCGAGACAAAGTTGCGAACGAACCGGTCTTGGCGTGCCAGGATCACTTCACGCAACCCCTCGAAACCTGCGAACGTTTCGCCGCTGAGCAATTGTCCGGTGTTATCGACGGGTTGATCTTGAACTTGGTCCCGCCACGGTGTTGTTTCGGGTTCAATTTCATCCGAACCATCTTATCGGCTTTCTTGGGCAACTGCACGGATTTTTCGATGCCGTAAAAGCGTACCAATTCCGGATCGAGCACATCCGCGTGCAGCAGCGTCCCCGGATCCGCGAGCTGTCGAGGATGATCATCGGGCACGGTCGATCAAAGAAAGTAGGACAAACACGTCGCCAGTTCATGGACATCGACACGATACGCTTCCCCGTCTGATGCGCGGTTGTTTTCGACCCGCAGCAGAAAGTTCGGTGAAGCCAAGATCGCCGACCTTGCGGCCCGCAGCGACTCTTCAATCACCACCACCCAAAGTGCGCGATGTTCGATACAAATCGACAACCTCTTCTGACTCGCCAGCCCGAAGCGGTCGACGAAATGCTCGTTCGGCGAGCCGATTCAAAGGGGGCAGTTCCGACGTCCGTTTGCAAAAAACGCCGACCGATCCCGAAGTGAAATTCTGTGGCCGTGTTCCAAATGGGATCGGGCGGAAACGCGGCGCTGATGTTTTCCAGCTTGACCGGACCGGTCGAGTCCGCGCCCATGCCCCAGTGAGCACAGTCCACGTGATGAGCCCCCCCAGTCGGTGATCATGCCACCGGAATAATCAAAGTTCCAACGAAAGTTCACGTGGCACCGCGCCGGGGCATAAGGCGCTTGTGGAGCCGGTCCCAGCCACGTGTCATGGTCAAACCCGGCAGGAACCGCCGTCGGTTGTTTCTGGTCTCCGGTGACGGCAAAGTCCTTTCGCCCGCCGGGCAATCCCACTTCGGCCGCAGCGATCACGGGCAAGGCGTGCCAATGATCCGGCGTGCAGATCAGCACCGCGTCGAGATCTTCGCGTGCTACCAGATCGCGGTAGTCCGCGCAAGCATCGCAACTTCGAAAGACACCCGACTTGGCTTGCCCGGCGTAATGCTGCTCGATCATCTGTTTGGCCGGTTCGCGACCGCCGATGCGACCATTCCAATAGCCCTCGCTGCCACGATTGACATCGCACACGGCCACGATTTGAACACGCTCGTCACCCAGAAAACCGCGGATGTCATTGAACCCCTGGTTGCCGGTGCCGATGACGCCCAAGGTCACACGTCCGTTCGCCACAGGACGCGACATCGCGCGAGGCAACGTCCATGAGACTGACGAAGTTGCCGCGGAAACGGCCAAGGCATGACTAAGAAACTGACGTCGAGTGAGTGATTGGCTTTTGGTCATCGCTGATCTGAGTGTTTGTGGTCGGTGTGGGACAATTGAACCCCAGGAAAGGACGCACGCGAAAGTTTACTTTGGCAGTACCTCGACGTTGCGGTATCCCAGCGGATCGCCGTGGTCTTGCAAATGAATCGGGCCGGGCGATCGGCTTTCCTGGCCCAGCGTTGCGGTCGTTGAACGGGGAACCGCGACATCGTCTTGAGCCAACTCCCCATTCAAGCGAACCGTGATGCGCGCGTCCGACAGCTTGGTGACCTGATCGTCATAGCGGGCAGGCGTGAAATCGTCCGCGAAAAGTTGTCTCACGCATGTTGGCACAGAGGGTCAGTGCATTTCGCATCGAAGCTCCATTGCGCCCTTCATTCCCTGGAGGGATCCTGGGACGGCAAGTTAGTTTCTAAAGTTGGTAACTCGCGTGTTTCGTTTTGGGGCAACTGGCTTGGCTAGGCCGGAAATCAACTGCGGAAAGTCCCCTGTTAAAATTCATCTGGTTTGTTGCGTCGGCCCCGCTGCTTGATTAGCCATTTCTACCTTGCGTCGAATTTTTGCTTGGTATAGATGAAGAGTGTGGATTTTCAACGATGAGTTTAGATGCGACAAATTGTCAAGTCACACCTACAGTTGGCATGACACGTTATCGTTTTGCAACAGCGGTTTCATTAGCTTTACTAGTGGCTTTGTCGCTGGTTGTCGGTGGCAATTATGGTTGGCGTCGTGGGCTTTTGGTTGTCGTCGGCGGATTACTCGGGGTTACTTTGTACTATAGTGCTTTCGGCTTCACGACTGCTTGGCGATTGTTGGTCTTCGAACGGCGCGGGGCTGGTGTGCAAGCACAGCTTCTGATGCTCGCGACTGCGGTGATCCTGTTTTTTCCCCTATTGGCTGCGGGACAGATTTTCGATCAGAGTCTACAAGGGTTCGTCGCTCCTCTGGGGTTGCCGGTCATTCTCGGGGCATTTCTATTCGGAATCGGAATGCAACTGGCCGGTGGTTGTGCCAGCGGCACGTTGTTTTCCGTCGGTGGCGGCGATTCTCGCACCTTGCTGACCTTGTTTTCATTTATCACCGGTGCCACCGTGGTGACGTTTCAACTCCCTTGGTGGAAATCGTTGCCGAACCTTGGTCCAATCTCGCTGGTTGATCAGTTCGGCTGGATCGTCGCGCTTGTGTTGAACTTGTGTGTCTTTGCAGCACTCTTTTTTCTCGTCGGAAAGTTCTCGACGCGAGAAACACGTTCGCTGAGCAGTGACGGTCCTCGTCATTGGCTTCGCGGTCCCTGGCCGTTGCTTTGGGGCGCGGTTGCGTTGGCTTTGTTGAACGCCGGAGTCCTGATTTTGTCAGGGCGACCTTGGGGAATCACGGGGGCGTTCGCCAACTGGGGAGGACATGCCCTGCATGCCGCTGGTATCCAGATGCAAAGCTATTCTCACTGGGCCCAGTACGATTTTAGCCGCAGCCTGTTAAGCGATGTCCCCACGACGACCAGCGTGGGAATCATCTTGGGCGCGATGGCGTCAGCCGGGTTAATGGCTAGATTCAATCCGACGCTGCGTGTTTCCCGGCGAGGAGTCATCACGGCGATCGTGGGGGGACTGATGATGGGTTACGGCGGGCGACTGGCTTTCGGCTGCAACATCGGAGCCCTGTTCGGTGGCATTGCGTCGGGAAGTCTACACGGCTGGCTTTGGTTGGTATGCGGATTTGCCGGTTCGATTCTGGGCGTCCTCCTTCGAAAACAACTGGGCGACGGACCCTATCGACACTCAACATCAAAGCAATTGAGTGAGCCGGATCAAGTTGTGACTTCCTCCATGGTGGGCTAGCTCGATTGTTTTTCACGACCACCACGCTACGGCGTGATGCGAGTTCACGCAGCTTAGCTGCCAATTGATTAGGCAGTTTCCGGTTTCAGTTCTTCCGTTTATCTTTGCCTTTACCGGTCTGTAACAGCTTCGTCAGCTCCTGCACTTGATCCGCATGAGTGGAGCGTTCAGAGAGATTGATGTTTTCCAGCGGATCCTCGCTGTGATCGTATAACATTCGCGCGGTTTGCGCCCCTTTGGGTGTTGTATACTCCGAAAAGCGAAATTGATCCGTGCGAATCGTATCACCCGCCTGGAAGCGACCAATCGCCGCTACTTTCCACGGTGTCACCGGATCGCGCAGCAAGGGGGTGAAGCTGCGACCTTGCAAATGCTCGGGCGACTCGATTCCCGCGAGGTCGCAAAGGGAGGGGTAAATGTCGATGAACTCCGTCAAGCCAGCGGTTTTTTGGCCGCGGGGCATCCCGGGCGCCCGCAGGATCAGCGGCGCGTGCATCGACGATTCGAAACAACTGTGTTTGCACCACAGAGTGTGATCACCGAGGTTCCAGCCATGATCGCCCCACAAAACGACGATCGTGTTGTCGGCCAACTCGAGTGTTTCTAGTTCGGATAAGATGCGGCCAATCTGGGCATCGATAAAGCTGACACATGCATAGTATCCGTGGATCATGTTGCGTGCTGTTTCGTCGGAGACAGGGCCTTTCGCCGGAATGCCATGATAGGCTCGTAGTTCGCCCGAGTTATGAATTGCCTCCGCGGGTGCGTCTTGCGGAACCTGAGCATTGGGTGGCAGATGAATTTCGCTTGGGTCGTACAAGTCCCAGTACTTTTTCGGAGCGACAAAGGGCAGGTGCGGTTTCATGAACCCGGTCGCCAAGAAAAAGGGCTGGTCCATTTTGGCGAGTCGCCGCAGGTCGTTGATCGTCTTCTCGGCGGTCATTCCGTCGGCGTGGTCTTGATCTTCACTAGGCGAGGACTCGTACGCTGGGCCACGTTGTCTCTTGCCGCCTCGAGCTTGCAAGTCGAGGTTGACTGCTAAGCGATAAGGACTGGCTTTAGGGCGCCAAGCCGGTTCCGACCAGCCGATTTCGCTATCGTCGCGATGATGAAACACCTTGCCGTTGGACACGGTGTAGTAGCCCTGACTCTTGAAGTGTGTGTTGAGCGTGGGGAAGCCCGCTGCATCTCGGTCGGCTCGGGTCAGGTAAGACGTGAACCGATTGCGTGACGGACGCAATCCCGACATCAAACTCGATCGTGAGGCCCCACAAGTCGGCACCATGCAATAAGAACGTTCGAACAGCGTGCCGGTTGCGGCCAATGCATCGATGTGAGGGGAGTGAATGTGCGACTTGCCATAACAATTTAACTCCGGTCGCAAGTCGTCGACGGCGATGAACAGCACGTTGGGTCGCGCCGCATCGACTTGGCCTAAGCCTGAAAAACACGTTGCCCAGAGCAAACCAAGCAGGCTCGGGCCCAGCAGCGAAGTGGGCAAAGAGGACAAGAGGTTCATGTGTAGGTTACTCAGCAGAGAAAGGTAGGTTGGGAAACGTCGATTAGAAGATTCACGCGACAGCAAGACAATAAGAGGCTCACCCGGGGGATGTGTGCGCGGGGTCTAATATTACCGAGTGTGCAGGCAGACCGTTGGAAACAGGTTTGCCTGCGAAGCATTGATCCTTCCGCCACGGCAAGCACTTTCAGTCATTCCATTGCACCGGCAACCACACCGACATGGCGGATGGACCACGATTGGACCAAGCAAAATAGGGGATCAATCGAATTGGAATCGTTTCCTCACCGGTTTCCATGTAAACGTCGCTTGCGCCCGCATACAGATAAGTAAAGAAGACGTCGTGCCCGACGACCTCGGTCGATTTTCGCAGCGGTGTGCGGTCCTGGATATGATCGGACCCGAGCATTCCCGCCGGACGAGAAAAAATGCCTCCGCGTTTTGGTTTCGAGCCCCGTCGGTCGCTAGTCATCGCCCAAGCGAACGGTCAACTCGGATGTCTGTTCAGGATCGGGACGCAAGCCGGATTGTGACCAACCCTGGGGCAAGTCTTTTCCGGATTTGACGGTGTAGCTTCCTTGGGAAAAGACGTGCGGTCGGAAACGGTTGCCTTGAATCCGAAGCGTGTAAAGCACTTCTCCGTCGGCGTCATTGATCACTTGAACCACCGGATCATTGGAACCTTCGAAAATCAATTCGGGCAGATGTCCGAACACGTCACGGCCATCGTTATCCATCATCGAAAACGTGACCGGCCAACCGGGATACTGTGCCGAATCTCCGTCGCGGACGTCCGCGTATCTCGGCCAGCACTCGAACGTGGTTCGGCGAGTCGATTTTTCGAAACGTACGATGCCGTATCCGTCGGCCATGCCGGCATCGGGATCACGTTGATTCTGGATGAGCGCCTGGTTATCGTCGAGATCCGGATTGGCGTAGGCGTGCATCGTGATGTGGTTGTAAAGTCCGTCGCGATAGTCCCCGGTCCACGGCAACGGACTGCCGGCGACAGGATTCGGGCCGGGTTGTTCATCCTCGGGCCACCACCAGCGACCGTAGACACTGTTGAGGATCGCGGGGGACGTGAACGCGAAGGGTCCGTCACGAAATCCGTCGATGCCGTGTTTGACGACGACCGCCAAGTGCTGATCGCCACAAACGTGACAGGCCAGGGCCCGCCGGATCGCCTCCAATGCCCGATTTCGTCCGGTTTGTGGCCAGCCGTTGCAGTCCAGGTCGGCCAACAACCGGTTGTCCTTGGAACCGTGCAGATGAACGGCTCCGCAGAACGCGGTTTGTGAGAGTACCGCCTTCATTTTCGCGCCGGTCCAGTCGGCGGCCCAACGGTTCAGGAACGCCAATTGGCGATCGCCCAGCAGTTTGAGTCCGGCCACATCGACCCTGGCGGGATCGTAACCGACCTCTTGAATATGGTCGGGCCTCGGTCCCATCTGCGGAATCGTACCGGCCGGGCCGGTCTTGAATTTTCGGTCTTCAAGGATGGCAAAATCGATGCCGCCGACACGCAGTCGGGTGAAGTAAACGCCGATTCCTTGAACGATCGGTTGCGGATCGACGGCATCGGGCAAATGCCAAGTCTGGCAACGCTCGACCATTTTTACGTACTCGGCCGGGAAGTAATAACCGCCTTCCGGGCCGGCCGTGGTTTCTCCGACGATCCCGCCTTCACCCCACAAGTTCGCTTGCCCAATGTCGTGGTCATCCGGAATGGTGACGACCGGCCGGTCACGAATGATGTCGGCGAATTGTTTTCCCCACAGCAACCATGCCGCGGTGTGTTGAGTGTGATCATAGCTCTGATCACCGGCGAAGAATAACAGGTCCGGATCCTGACGCTTGACGTTGTCGACCATGCGTTGCCGATCTTCGCGGTCACGGTTGGAGTTGCAGGAAAACGAACCGATGACGATCTCGTTTTTGTCGATCGGATCGGCGCGGATCAAGCCTTCAAACTGGGCCGATTCACCGTGCCGAACGCGATAGGGAATCGACCGACTGCCGTCCCAGGATTCGATGCGGAAGTGTGCGCTCCAACCGGGATACAACACCTCCGCAGTGGCAACCTGCTGCCACTCTCCGTCGCGTTTCAATTCCAAACGAACCTCCCGCGGTTCCTCCGGCCGAAGCGGGTAAAGCTGTGCAGTCATCTTTAACACGCCGCTGTCGTGCGTGTAGAGCGCGAAACCGACGACCTCGTCCCGCGGCACCTTCACGAATCGGTGCAAGAACCTTTCGCGGTTCGTGTTCCAAATGTTTTCCCAAGCCGCTGAATCGAGATCCGCTCCACGCTCACCGGGAAACGGCGACGGCTGGGCGAATGCCGGTGACATGCAAAGAACGACACCGAGCAAGGTGAGTATTAGGTTTTGTTTCATGGCTCTTATCGAAAAGGGGGTGGGTGTTGGCGGTCTCGTGAAGCAAACGAACGGGTTCGCCGCAAGCGTTGACGCTCTCAGACCGAATCGTGCAGCACGAACGGCGGGCGATACTGGCGTGTGAGCAAGCGGTTCGCCTCGGCGTCGTCCAGGAACTGTTCCGTATCGGGATCAAAGCTGAGCGTCCTGCCGACGTCGCTGGCCGCGTTGGCCAAGTGACAAATGCCCGCCGACAGATGCCCTTCGGCGATGTCCGCGAACAGATCAGTGTGCTTGCGACTGCGAATCACATCCAACCAATTCTTAACGTGATCGGCGTCCATCATGGGCGCACCGGGCACACTATCGCTCGGCCCCGGTTCGCGTTTGGGCCCCAGGAACGTGTGATAACTGCTGTAGTCCGGGATCACCATGTAGCCTTCGGTTCCCAGAAAGATCACGCCGACCACGTTCTTGTGATCGACGAACGGATAGGTCGTTCCCATGCCGGCCTCGTCATTGGTGTACCCGTCGCGTGTTTCGAACTGCACCATCAGATCGCGGCCTTCGTCTTTGCCGGCGTAGGTACACGCCATCACTTGTTGGCCGCCGGTGTCTTCGTCACTGGTCGGACGAAAGTTGCTAACCGTCATGCACTGCATGCGGCTGGGATGGGTGTCCAAACCGAGCCCCCAGCGGACGATGTCCAACTGGTGAACGCCCTGGTCACCGATCTGACCGTTTCCATACTCTCGCATGTAACGCCACCGTCCGATCGCCAGTTGGTCGTAATCCGACTGCGGGGCCGGCCCGACCCACAAGTCCCAATTCAGATGAGCCGGTGGGGCGGAGTACTGGTGCTTGCCTCCGGCGCGGAACTTGAATGCGATCGCGCGAGCTGAGTAGACACGCCCGATCACACCTTCGTTCAGCTTAGCAATCCCGTCGCGAATCTTTTCGCTGGTTCGACACTGCGTTCCAACCTGCACCATGCGATCGTACTTTCGTGCCGCTTCGATCATCAGGCGACCTTCGGCAAGGTTGTGCGAAGCGGGTTTTTCGACATACACATCCTTGCCCGCTTGGCAGCACCAAATCGTTTGCAACGCGTGCCAATGATTGGGCGTCGCCAGCACCACCGCATCGATGTCGTCGTCCTTCAGGAAATCCCGCATGTCGACGGCGGTCTTTGGACGTTTCCCGGTCAGCATTTCATGCTCATCGGCCGCATCATTCATGCGTTTTTCATTGACGTCGCTCATGGCAACGATCTCGACGTTTTCCTCGGTCAGTTCGCGAAGGGCGACGCAAAGCGACCGGCGACCGCGGCCGCCAAGACCGACGACCGCGACACGAATCGTGCCATTGGGGCTGTCGGCTTTGGCCGGCGTGGTCGACGAATGCACTGCGGCGATCGTGGAGGCGGCAACGGCTGTCTTGACGAATTGACGACGGTTATTGGATTCCATGGTTATGGCTCACACAAAAAGGGGAAAAGAGACGAGTGGGGAAATCGTTTCAGGGACGGACCGCGGACCCGTCCGCCTGTCGCACCGGCAACCAATTGCCGGCACTTTGGAAAATCGGGAATTTCGCGGCGAGTTTCTCGTCGATATCGACACCTAAACCCGGCGCTTCGTTGACGTACATGTAGCCGTCTTTGAACGTTGGTGACCCGGGAAAGACATCACGAGTCGCCTCGTTTAACTCGGTCATCTCTTGGATGCCGAAGTTCGAAATCGCGAGGTCCAGGTGGGCGTTGGCGGCATGACCGACCGGCGAAACGTCAGGCGGTCCGTGCCAGGCCGTCTTGACCCCGAAATGCTCGGCCAACGCCGCCAGCTTTCGTGCCGGAGTCAAACCACCGATCTGAGACAGGTGCACTCGGATGTAATCGATCAACCGCTCGGAAATCAGGTCCGTCCATTCGTGCGGATTGTTGAACAATTCACCCATCGCGATCGGCACGTTCGTCCTGTTTCGCAGTTGACGAAACCAACCCAGGTTGGGTTCGGGCGGGAGAGGGTCTTCGATGAAGAACGGACGATACGGTTCCAATTGCTCGATCAAGCCGATCGCCTCACGCGGACTGACCCGCTCGTGAATGTCGTGAAGCAGTTCAACATCGTCGCCGCACGCGGCCCGCAGGGTCGCGAACATTTCGGGAACACTGTTGAGATAATCTTTCAGCGAAATGAATTGATCCTCCGGCAGACCGAACCCGGCTTGTTTGAACGCCGCCTCGCCGGAGATCTTCGTTCCGCCGTAACCGCCAAGCTGAATCCGCACGTGACGATAGCCTTCGGCGATGTAAGACTGCGCGGTCTCGACCAGTTTCTCCAGCGAATCTTCCCCGGCCCGTTTGTAGGTATCCACGGCGAATCGACATTTGCCACCAAAGAGCTGATAGACAGGCATTCCGGCGCGTTTACCTTTGATGTCCCACAAGGCCATGTCCAGGCCGCTGAGCGCGTTGTTCAACACCGGGCCGTTGCGCCAATAACTGCTCGTGTAAGCCGTCTGCCAAAGGTCTTCGATATTGTCAGGGTCGCGGTCTTTGGCGAATGCCGCGATGAATTTGTCGACCGCAACCGCAACGGCTTGAGCACGCTGCGTGAACGTCGCGCAGCCCAAACCGTAAAGCCCCGGTTCGTTGGTTTCGACCTTCACCACCACCAAACGGGCCGTCGCGGGACGCGTCAGAATCGCTTTGACGTTGGTGATCTTCAACGGAGGCAGGCCCTTGATTGCCTGTTCGTATTGTTCGTCGGCTCGGGCCAAGCGTGTCTCACCCCACGACAATGCTCCGGCCAGAGACGAGGCCCCCAACATCGCCAAGGCTTTTCGTCGGTCAGTTCTCATTGTTTTTCTCCGCTTTTCAGGATCAACGCGTTACAAAATGTGCCTGTGTGCCAAGGATTTCACGCGGGGCGTCGAGTCTGAGTCCGGCGATTCCGCTCCGCGGGCCCAGCAAGACGCCAATAAGGAACCGGTGATATTCATCAAAGGACCAAAAATCGCCGGCGCGATCGCCGCTTTTGCACTGCCGAGAGAATTGATCGCCAGCCCCGATGCCATGCCGCCGTTTTGCATGCCGACTTCCAACGCGACCGTGCGGCAGCTGCGCCGGTCCAAACCCAAAACGAGAGCACCGCCGTAGCCTAGTGAGTACCCGAGCGAGTTCTGTGCCACGGCGACCAGCACCAACAACCAACCGACCTGCAGCAAGTCCTCGCTCGAACGAGCCGTGATGATCGCGATGATGTAACAAATGCCCGCCATCGAAACGATCGGCAACACGCGATCCATCCAATTCGTCGGGCCGTCAAAAATGACGTTGACCAGCAACTTGGTGAAGACGACCATCGCGATCATGGCGAAACCGACCAACAGTCCACTTTGCAGCGGCCCCAGTCGGGCTTCTCCGAGCCATCCCGCGACCGTGGCTCCGACGAGACTGATCAACAGGCCGTTCGACAAAGGCACGGGCCGGTTCCAACGTTCGATTGTGGGATCCAGCAACCGATTGGCAATCAGTCCTGCTGCGATCGGCACGATGATCATGTTGCAAATGCCCAGCATCATGCCGACAAAATCGATCTCCACATACTGAGAGGCAAGCAGCGTCATCATCAAAGGTGTCATCAGCGGTGAAAGCAGCGTCGAGATCGACGTCATCGTCACCGACAAGGCAACGTCCGCCTTGGCGATGAAGCACATCAAATTGGACGCCACGCCGCCGGGACAAGAACCGATCAAGATCACACCGGCCGCGATCTCCGCATCCACCTGCAATACCGAAGCGAGCAAGAACCCGCTGAGCGGCATGATCAAGTACTGCAAACTGACGCCGATCAAAACCGGACGCGGCATTTTCAAGACTCGCGCGAAGTCCGCCAGGCAAAGCGTCGTCCCCATGCCGAACATGATGACTTGGATCAACGGAACGATCAGCGTCTTTAAATCCAATCCGAACCACGATCCGAACCAAGCAGGATACCCCAACGACGCGGCGACCGATGCCAGAACGAACGACGTGAACGCAAATGTTCGCTGGCCTTCAGAGAACAGGAATCCAAATCCCGACACGGCCCAGGCGGCGATCCAGAACGGACAAGCGGTTGACCATTCTGACTGCAACGAAAACACGATCGCGGCAGCGAACAGCAAACCGGCTGACACCCGAATCGCACCCTGGACCCAACGGAGATTCATCCCACACCCTCCGCCGAGCCAACGCTCTTTTCCGCAAACGGGAACACCGCATCGCTCATCGATCGCCCCAGCGTCTCGATCTGATCGAAACGATTCGTCCCCACGCCCGCCCGGGCCAAGTGAGCCAAATGGTTCTCACCGGGAAACGGGGTGTGGAAATGTTCGGCTGCCGCGTCCAACCCCATGATGGACGAACAAACCGTGTCGGTGCAGACCACATTGCGGCCCACGACGATCACGCCGGGAGCGACCGGGTGAATCCCCTTCTCCCACGGCCCCGCGCCGCCGGCAATCGTTTCGATCCCATCGACGATCGCCAAATCGATCGGCCGGACACGATTCAAATCGGTGATGATTCGGGGCACGCGGTAAGTCGACGGATGCTCGTCGTCGGGTACCGGGCCGAGGTGCCAGGTCGGAACGCCGCCGGGAACCGGACGTGTGCCCCGGTGCAAGATCTTGACCCGTGACATCAACGAATCTTCGTTCGGCGCATCACTGCCGTATAGGGCTTGCGGGGTAATGCCGAACAAGTTCTTGGCCGCGCACGTCACACCCGCTTCGCCGTGCTGTTTCAGCTTTGCCAGTGACACAAATACGTCGGTATCGGCGTAGGCGGGATGCATGTGATAGGCCGGAAACATCAACCCGCCGTCGGGGACGTCGTATTGCCGATAGTTGCGGTGGCTTCCGCGATTGCGTGTGTTGACGAATTCGACTTGATGTCCGCTGGCCGATTGAATCCTCGGCAAATCATACCTCGCCGCCGACAACGCTTGCTCGGTGGACTCGCTGAAGTAAAAACTCTCCACCACTGCGATGCGTTTGGCCCCGGCGTCGTGAAAACAAGCACACAACGCCGCCAAAACTTCCGGATGAGTCTGGTAAGTCCGTTCGGACGGTAAACCACAACACAGTTTACTCTTGCCCGTCGAGTTGATTTTGATTGTGACTTTCTTGTCCGCGACAAGATCACGCAGACCGCCTGTCAAGTCGAACGCCTGGTCCAACGCCGCTCGCAATTCGTTCGGCTGGTAACTTCGACATCGCATCACGGCGACCGGTCGCGAAGGTGCCGAATCACTGCGATCCGGTGTATTCTGCCAATCGCCCGTGTCGGTTGCGCCGCTGACACCATCGCTGTCTGCACCGGCCTGTCGAAGCGCAATCGTGTGTCTGCGTTTACCCTCGAACAACGCGGCGAACACAGCTAATGTGGGAAGCCCAGCCAGCGCCGCCAAAACTTGTCGTCTTCCCGGCTTGGTGGTCGCCTTGGACGGTTTCCCTCGCAGACCATCTTTCCCTCGCAGACCATCTCGGCCAATCACGAAGGTCCACAAACGATCCAGTCCGAATTCGCTCGCTGGGTGAAAACAAATTCCCACCAGCGCAAACAGCATGATCAGGTTGGGATTGACCAACAGATGGTTCCCGTATCCGGACGATGGAGCAGACCCGATCATCGGTGGATATGCCAGGTAGTACAGCAACAGCATCAGTCCGCCACCGGCCGCCATCGCTCGTGTTGCCACGCCCAGGATCAAGCCCGCACCGACGACGATCAATCCCCATACATTCAGGAAATCAACCACGCTGAGCACGACCGGTGTGTCAGCCATCCAGTGATACACCGGTGCCAGAGGAGACTGAGCATTCCGCAAGTACGGCCCGGCACTCCAACCACCTGACAACACAAGTTTGTGCAGGCCTTCGTACAGAAAAAGCCAGCCGATCGTGATGCGGAGGCCCCACATCGCCACGATCGCTCTGGCCGGCATTGCGGTGGACTTGCCACCTGCGGCAGGCTCCGAACTCACGGTGCAAACTCCCCGAAGGAACCCGGCAGACGCTTCACGTACCGGCTCAGTTCCGCCTTCAAGTCCTCGACGACCGACGCGTAGGCGGGATCATCAATCAGGTTGTTTCGCTCCTGGCGATCGTCGCGGATGTTGTACAGTTGGTCGGCGTCGTGATAGTGCGCCGCGTAACGCACCGGCACTTGTCGCGCGGCCGCATTGGGTTCGCCCAGTTGAGGAATCGGCTTGTCGCCGAATCGTTTTTGCAAGACTTCCGGGGCTCGAAAAGCAAGAAACTTGTAGTCGCCTTTAACCACCCCGCGCATGCATCCCATTTCCAGATAGACGCTATCTCGGATCGGCGAATCGCTCCGACCCGCAAGCAAGGCTGTGAAGCTGTGGCCGTCCAAAGTCGGCCGGTCGTCTGCCGCAAGTCCCGCCAAATCCAATAACGTTGCAGCGACATCCACCGACGAAATCAACTCATCCAGTCGACGTCCGCCCTGGACCGGCTTTCCCCAGATCAGTGCCGGGACGTTGACTCCGTTTTGATACAGTGATCCCTTGCCGCCGTTCATCCCGTTGTCGATGAAATAGAGGAAGACGGTGTTGTCGAGTTGTCCGCGTTCTCGCAACCTTTCCAGAATCGCGCCCACGCTGTCATCCAACCACAACACGTTGGCCGCCTCGCTGCCCGGATCAAGCCCAGCGCCGCGTAATCGCTGGGGAATGCTATCGCGGGGCGGCATGACTTCGGGAAGAGCATCAACGTATCCATCGGCCGTGGCCAGTCGATTCGCTTCATATTTTCGCACACCTCCCGGAGCGTGGTCGATGGTGGTCGGAAGGTAAAGGAACAGCGGTTGACTCTGATCCGCCGCCCGATCGATCGCCTGCAACGCTCCGACGGTATTCCAGTCCAGGTTATGACATTGAATCGAAAACGGCAGGCAGTTTTTTAGGTTGCCCGGATAGATCGTCTCGGCAAAATCGAAGCCCGCGTTGTGCAACGCGTCACGATGCTGATCGACGAACGCACGCAGTTTCGACGCGACGACGGGATCCCGAGGATCGCCACGTTTGTTGGGAAAGTGCACGCCACCTTTTGCCATGAAGACGCCGTTCTTCCCAGAAATCGCGGTGAAGTAACCCTGTTGTTGAAGCAACTTTGCAACCGTCGTCACGTCGGACGTGATCCGTGCATTTTGAATGATTCGCGTCTGCCCTTCTCGTTCCAACTGAGCCACAAAGGAAGGTTCGCGGCAACGACTCGCATAAGTTCCCGTCATCAAGACATAGCGGCTGGGAACACACAGCGTGCAAGGCACATAGAACTGGTCCAGCACGACGCCTTCACGAGCCAAACGATCGAGGTTGGGCGAGAGGTTTTTCGGCTTCCCCGATTTGTCACGACCTTCGGTGACGAAGTTGAACTGTTCGCGCGGCTGGTCGTCCGTGAACAGCAGCACGATGTTGGGAGGCGAGTCCGCCGGGGTGGCAGAATTCAAAAGCAAACCGAGAATCAGCACCAGAAATCTCATCGCAATTCCTCCCTCGCCGCCAACGCGCCCCAGACGTACGCATTGGGTAATAGCAATCGAAAGACGGTAAACTCGGTGGATCTGGGATCGCCACCGTTGTTCCAAAACGCTTCCAGGTTAGGCCACGTCGCCATCGCCGGATAAACGTGTGGTTCGGCCTGTTGGTTAAAACCGAAATTCCGATACCGCTGGATGTCCCGCGGTCCCTGGATCGTGATTCCGGGTGGCGGCGGTTGATGGGATCGCCTGGAATCCAGATGCAAGATGTGGGGCGGCCAGTGGCTTCCCACCCCGGTGGTGAAGCACATATTCATCGGGTTGGCCCCCGATCCGCATTGGCAAGCCAAGATCGCGGCCCGTAAATATTTGGTCTCGCCGGTCAGATGGTAAGCGCGGACCAAAGGCGGGACATGCAACGGGGTGGTGAACGTTCCCGTGTTCGCGTGCGAATCATCGGGCTGGACCCAGTGAAATGCTGTCTCGGTCACGTTCTCGGTCAGCAGGTCGGCTCGCCGCAGAAACCACGCTCGGCACCGCTCCGATACGTCCGGATCCTTGCCCGGAAACTCATGACTCAGATAAAGCCAGATCGCTTCGCCGTAGTCTCCCAGGCCACTCGCTTGATCAGGGAACGTCTTGAGGAACTCGTCGTGCCACTTTTCGTCGCCCGTCAGTCGCCAAAACTCAAGCGAGGTCAGGCAGCGTTGTTTTGAATAAGCCGACGGGCTGGCAATGAACCGTGAAGCGTTGTTTTCCGCCCACCGATACGCCCGCATCGCCGACCGCTCGTACTGCTGGTAACGTGAATCGCCGAACCGTTTCAGCCACCAGGCGGCTCGCGCGGCCGCCCCCGCATACTCGTAACTGATCGCCGGGTTCGGCGCGAACGCCATCACGTCGAGTGATTCTTGCCAACTGCATTCCCCGCGTCGCGGGTGTTCCGCCGATTCGATTCCGGCGCGAATGCCGCCGTCGGCCGTCTGAATCCGTTTGTGAAAATCGATCACCCACAACGCTTCGTTAATCACATCAGGAAGCGAGTCACCAGATTCCGGAAGGTTCAAATCAAATTCACGGAAGAATTCGGGATTCAATTCATACAAGTCAATCAGCATCGGACCGATGATCAGATGCGCCGGTCGTCGATCCCAATCGCCGGCGTCCATGTATCCGCCCCAGGCGTCGGGGACGATTTCTTTCGTTTTGCCGGCGACCAACTTTTCGAAGATTCCGTTGCCTTTGGCCCCGGGTAACCCGTGCGTGAACGTGGACTGATACACCTTCATCCCGTCGTCGGGATGAAACGGACGAGGTCGGCGAAACTCGGTGTGGGGCGGCCCCAATTCGATCCCGCTGCGCTGATGAAACAACCCGCGGATCGACGCGTAAAAGGCATCGGACCAGACCGTTTCGTCGATGCGGAACGGATACGAACAGCCGATCCCCGTCACGCTGACACGATAAGCCCCTGGCGTGGTAAAGCCGGAAAAGTCCAACGTGTAGACGTTCGCATTCACATTGTTTTTTCCGTTCAGCGCGGGATGATTCTTGGCAAACGTCATTTTGCCGTGACCCGAATGAACCGGCCGGCCCGTCGCAGCGTCCACCAACTCGAACGTCGGATTCAGTGGGTAATCGATGCTCCCTCCGTCGCCCATCCATTGCGACAGGTAAGCTTGCTTGACGGGATCGTCGGGCCGAAAACCGATTTGGCTGACGTGAACCGCTTCGCTGCGAACCGCACGTGGTTGGTGGATGTATTCGTGCCAGCGATTTTGTAGGTTTCCGTCGGCGAATTCGATTCGGTAGCGGCATCCCTCTTGAAGCGGAGTCGGGAGTTTCAAATAGATGAAATGCTGTTCCGCGAAATGGGACTTTCCTTCCTCATGAGTGCTCGAGAACGGCTTGCTCTTGCGAAAGATCTTCGTCGGTGAGACGGCTTGCCGATAGTTTTGATCGCCTTCGCTGGACAGGCGATAGCTGCTCGGCCGGGACGCCCACTTCACGTCCAAAGGTTGTCCGACGACTTTGTCGAACGACTGCATGATGTCACCATTCGGCCCCACCAGGTAGGCCAGCGGTTGGCCGTCACGAAGGATCACGCGATGACGTGACACTTTGATCTGATCGTCGGGGCGTCGCTCGTATGGCGATTGCTTTCCGAACTGGATATCCCGGGCACGGATCGTCAGCCCCAAGATGTCCGGCGCGACGGCACCGATGTGCATGACGACCGGACGGTCGTCCGCACAACTGACTCCGGCACCGGTGGCGGTGAGGATCACTAGTGCACCGGCCAGTCGAGAGACTGTGCAAGATGAAAACGAAGGGCAGTGCATCTCGTGGCTCCTAATTCCCGGGGGCAGTCCAGTTCGGGTGTGGTTGATGAGCCTTCTGCATCAGCTCGCGGGCGTGATTGACGAGATCCTTGCGTCGATACAGGTTGTACCGCTCGCCCGGATCACGACTGAGATCGTAAATCTCGATCCGGCCGCTCAGCATCGGGCTGCGGATCGCTTTCCAGTTTTCCCATCGGACCGCTTGTGCGGAATCGCCTTCGTAAAATTCCCAATACAGATACTCGTGTTGCCGCTGATCCTCGGGCTTGCCCAGCAGCGTCGGGACCAAGCTGATCGAATCCGTGCTTGGCGGCGGCGGGACTTCCGCCAGGTCACACGCGGTCGCCATCAAGTCGCCAAAGTAGCCGACGTGATCGGAGACCTGACCCGGTGCGATCCTCCCCGGCCACCAAGCGATCATGGGAACACGAATACCACCTTCGGTCAGATCGCGTTTCATGCCTCGCAGCGTCCCGGAGGGATTGAATCGCAAGGGATCGTTGCGAGATTCCATGTGTGGCCCGTTATCGGATGAAAACATCACCAAAGTGTTTTCCGCCAAACCGAGTTCTTTCAGCCGATCGAGCAAACGGCCGATATCACGGTCCATGTAGGTGATCATCGCGGCTTGGCCCTTGTCGGGTTCGGGCCAGTCCTTGTCGGCATAGATGCCGTGATCGGGGACTTCCGAGCCGTTTCCCACGCCACCGGCCGCTTCGTTGTTGGCGTGGGGCAGCGTCAAGGCAAGATACAGAAAGAATGCGTTGTCTTGGTTCGACTCGACCCACCGCAGGGCTTCTTTGGTGAACAAATCCTGTGAGTAGACCACTTTCTTGGTCGCCCAGCCGCTGTGAAATCCGCCGTACATCCGTGGTGCCAATTGGACTTCATTGGGCAAGTCGACTCGGTCGTTGCCGCGATAAAGATGATCCGGCCAGTAGTTGTGGGCGTGGACTTGATTCAGGTAACCGAAGAACTCGTCAAAGCCTTGATGGAGTGGATGACCGGGTTGGCCGACTTCACCGAGTCCCCACTTGCCGATCAATGCCGAGCGATAACCCGCCGGACGAATCGCCTCGGCCACCGTGACGTCCTGCGCACGCAGCGATTGACGCAACATTTCACCGCCGGCGTTTCCACGAACGTGACAGTGACCGAGATGTTGGCCGGTCATTAAGACGCTGCGCGAGGGAGCGCATACGGTTGCTCCCGCATAGAAGTCGGTGAACCGCATTCCCTCGGCAGCCATCTGATCCAAACGTGGTGTCTGAGTCAGTCGCTGACCGTAACAACCCAGATCACCATACCCCAAGTCGTCGGCGAGAATGAAGATAAGGTTTGGCTTGTCCGTAGCCGAAGCCAGCGAGACGTGGAAGAGTAAGAACAGGATACCAAAAGCTATTTTCATGACGTTCTCGGTCGGTTCGTCGCACAGACGGTAGGCCCGTGATGGATTTGTTGAAGTTGATTGGTTTCGGAAAGACTGGCGGCCTGGCTACGGGGCGCGAAGCCGAGCTTCCTTCAATTCAAAACGCGATCCCGATTCGATTCCGGTCAGTGTGACCTGCAGCGTTTGCCTTCCCTTGGAAAGTTCGATCCTGGGAAACTTCAGCGGCAGCCATGTCATTGTGGGAACCGGACCGCTGGTCCAGATCGCGTTGCGTTCTTTGCCTTTTTCGGTGGACGGCAGGGGATCGTGAGCCGTGGTCAACGTCGCCATCACTGACTGATTGCCGACGCTTACGGTGACCGTTGCCCCGAGATCCTGCGGGTCGCATCCGATCATCAGCGTGAGGTCGTAGATCCCCTCGTGTCGTCCATCGATCGTCCACGTCACCGAGTCTTCCGGCGACGACCAGTTGATGATTGAATCGTGTGCCCAACCTTGCTTGCGATAGAACTTCAAACCGTCGCTTAACGTCGCATCTTCCGCTTGAAGCGACGTTTCGTCGGATGGTTCAAAGCCGACCGGCAACGGCGGCGGATCCGTTCCGGTGGCGGTCACCTCGCGGTACCACGCTTCGTAAGCCGTCATCAATCGACGCGTCACTTTCGGCCGATCGTCCGCGACGTCCATCGTCTGATTCGGATCGGTCATCATGTCGTACAGTTCATAAGCCTCGCCTTGGGGACCGCGATGAACCAAGCGGTATTGCTCGGTGCGCACACTGCCGGGTGTCATCATCGTCTCGCCGAATCGATTTTGATGGGCAAAGATCATTCGGTCGGGCCAGGAAACATCCCCGCCCTCCAACAGCGGCGTCAGGTCCTTCCCATCAATGGGTTTCTTCTTGGCAAGTGGTATGTCACACCATTTAGCCAGCGTCGGCAACAAATCGATGTGCGACGCAATCGGCTTGACCGACGTGCCCGGTTGAACGTGCCCGGGATAGCGAACGAACATCGGCACTCGGGTCCCACCCTCATCGACGCTGGCCTTGATACCGCGCATTCCGCCGTTGTAACGCGGTTGCGCCGGCCCGTTGTCGCTGGTGTAGATCACGATCGTGTTGTCGGCAATTCCCAGTTCATCCAACTTCGCAAGCAGGCGAGCTAGATTGTCATCGATGTTCTCGACCATCCCGAACACGGTCGCCATCTTCTCGTTGTCCGTTCGCTGGATGTACTTGTCGAAGTACTTCTGGGGAACTTGAAACGGGTGATGCGGTGCGTTGTACGGCAAGTAACACAGGAACGGTCGGTCGCGATTGGTTTCGATGAATCGGATCGCGGCGTCGGTCAACACGTCGGTGATGTAGCCTTTGGTTTGAATCGGGTGGCGGTTGTGCTCGATTCGGGCATCGAAATAGTTCTCCCACGCGCCACGGCAGAAACCGAGAAACTCGTCGAAGCCGCGATGGTTCGGATGGTAGGGGCCATACTCACCGTTGTGCCATTTCCCAAATGCCCCGGTGGCGTAACCGGCCTGCGAAAACACATCGCCGATCGTGACTTCGTCCAGCCGGACGATCTCTTTGCCGTGCGAGACCCAGGACGCGCCGCTGCGCAAGTTCCAACGTCCGGTCAACAACGCAGCGCGAGTCGGGCCGCACATTGGACACGCATAGAAACGGTCAAATTGAGCACCCGACTTTGCCAACGCGTCCATCGTCGGGGTCTCGATCACGTCGTTACCATGCATCGTGACATCACCCCAACCTTGGTCGTCGGCCATGATCAACAGCACGTTGGGACGTTCTTGGGCCGCCCCCGTCAAAGGCGTGGCAAGGCCGATCATGATGGCCAGAATCAAGATTCCGGCGATCGGACGAACGTTACAATTCATGATAATCCTTCTGTCTTCTCTCGAAATAACACAGGTTGCCTGCTCGTACTACTTGAGGGCATTGAACAAAATCTGAGTGCCTTCCTTACCTGCCACGACGATGTCGATATCGCCGTCGCCGTCCAAATCGGCGGTGCGGATTTGCAAGCCAATCCCGACGCGGCTTTCGATGATCGGGAATTTCTCGAACGACTTGGTCGCCTGATCCCAAACGTAGTAGTACATCGCTGGCGGATCGAGCGCGCCGGGGTCTTTGCCGTTGTGAGCGCGAACACGCTTCCCGGTGATCAACTCATTGGTTCCATCGCCGTCGAGGTCGGCCAGCGCCAAGCAGTGCGGCTGTGAAAACGAATCGTCGATCAAGTGTTCTTCAAATTTCAACTTGCCATCGTCATCCGGCCCCAAGCCACGCCACCAGTGAATCCCGTAGCCGTGAGCGACACTGTTGATGATGTCGCAAAATCCGTCCCCATCCAGATCAAGCACCAACATCGGACAAGCGGCGTGCTTCTTTTCCCAGTCGGCGTGATACTCCCAAGGTCCGGCCAACGGGTCGCCTTCGGGACACTCATACCAACCATTACCGAACACGATGTCGTCGCGGCCGTCGTTGTTGATGTCGCCGAAGCCGATCCCGTGACCGTTGACGTCACCAATCGAGTGCTTCTTGATCGACGGCATCTCCCTTTCAATCGCCCTGGTCTTGCGACCCTGCGTCACTTCAACGGATCGCGTTTCGGTGCTGAAGCTGAACGCCAACATCGGGTTGGTCTTGACCCATTGATTGGAAAGGAACTCCGGCGTTGAGTCGTTGTTGAGGTCGACCAGAAAGCTGATCTCGTTGTTGGCCAGTTCCGTATCGCCGAGCAGATGCTTGGGCCAAAGGTAGCCTTGCATCAGACTTTCGCCGCCGGGGTTCTCGAACCAGAAAACTTCGCTGCCCAGAAAATCGATCGAAACCACATCGGGACGACCGTCGGCGTTGACGTCGTAGATCGCATCGCCGTTGCTGCGGACGTATCCGTTATTGTCTTCGATGATCCGCAGCGCCCGCGGTGCCCAGCCTGGATTGTGATACCAATTCCGACCCGCAACGATATCGATTTTTCCGTCGCCATCCAGATCGGCGACATCGCAACCTTCGTTGCCGTCTTGAGCCAGGACCTTGACATAAAAGCGAACCGGATGACCCGCGAAAGATGTGGGACAGAAGCAAGCAAAAATGCTTAAACACAAGACAGATTGAAAAGTTGTCATCGTCATAGCACGGCCGTTGTTTCGAAAGCACGATGGAGCCTTGACCTACCCGGCAAGACCATGGGAAGCTGATTCATTATCAAGCACTCAATGCCCCCCCGCCATCGCACATTCGTGGTAGTGAAGGGGTCATGCCCAGATGCGCAAAACCGTTTATCGGTCAAGGTCAAGCTGAATCGGTTCGCTGCGGTCCCATTTTTCCGCTTTTTGCTGGTCGTGGGGCTCGAACAATGGACGCACCACGCGGAAACCAACGGCGTGAGCGTTGGTCAGATACCAAATGCTCTGGGGGATCTGGGGATCTTCGGCTTTCCACTGTGGACTTGAAAAAGCTCGAGCCGCACTTCGCAGCGCAACAGAATCGCTATCCCAACCTCCGCCACGGACGACGCGGGGATAAAGTTGTGTCGGTAGGATCAGCGGGTTTTCGATCGGTCCCCCGCGTGAGTAAGCCGCTTCTTGGTATTGATCCAACACCCACTCGGCGACGTTGCCGTGCATGTCGTGTAGCCCCCAAGCATTGGCTTTCAATTGCCCGACCTCACGGTATCCGTCTCCGGCGTTGTCGAAACACCACCCGTGTTGCTCGAGGTCGTTTTCGTCATCGCCAAATGAGAAACGCGTTGTGCTGCCGGCGCGCGCCGCGTACTCCCACTCGGCTTCGGTCGGTAGTCGGTAGTAACGTCCGGTCTTCACGGACAACCACTTGCAAAACGTTCGCGCCGCGTGCTGGGTCATGCAGATGGCGGGATGCGATCCTTTGCCGATTCCGAAACTCATGTCGGTGTAGGCCTCGGTGGGTTTGGAGACGCCATCGACTCGAAGGTCGTTTTCGCTCGGCTCTTCACCCATCAACTCGCGGTGAAGCTGATCCAGTCGACTACTCCAGACTTCGTACTGATCCCACGTGATTTCGTATTTGCCCATCCAAAACGGATCCACGCGAACGAGATGCTGTGGTCCCTCGTCGGATTGCCGACCGACTTCCGATTCAGGGCTTCCCATTTGAAAGCTGCCCGCGGGAACCGGCACCATCTCGATCGAGAGTTCCATGTAATTCAGCGATTCCGAATACGGCTTCATCTCCGATGCGTTTCCTGGTTGTGCATCGGAAACCTCCGTCGTCCCGTCGCCCGCGGCCCAGTGGGCAGCATGCGGTGTGACAAGCAGTACGACAAGTGTTGCGATGGTTCGCGCGAAGGTTTGTGAATCCAATCTATTTCTCATTGGATGCACCACTTTGAACCAACCAATCCAGCCCATTGACCACCAAACTCTGAAACATCGGATTCTCAGCGGCTTTTTCGTTATGTCCCAATGAAAGATGAAAAACTCGCCCGCTACCAGCCTTGCGAGTCCATGCGATCGGGCGAACCTGATTCCCAGACTCCGCCGCCAACAGAACGTGGTTGTCTTGCTGGAATTCGCGAAACTCGAACAGCTCATCCTCGATCATGAACGGCGTGACCGATGCAACGATCGGATGTTCTGGGTCGACGATGCGGACCTGAAATGGGCCGAACGGATCGTGCTTGAGCACGTAGCCGCCGATCATTCGAAAAAACTCCTTGTGCTGCTTGGCCAAGGCTTCCCATTGGACTGGCGGAGGCGGTCGAAAACAGGCTGACGCCGCATGCAGCACGAACAGCGGCTTGCCTTGGTCAACCGATTCGATCAACGCTTGCTCCGCTCCCGGGGAAAACGAATCGATCATCCCGTTGAGCAGGATGGCGTCGTAGCGATCCGGTTGCCGGAGCGTCGCCGTGTCTTCGCTATACGTCACATGAAACCGGCCGCTGCTTTCCAGTACCCGCCGCAGGATCGACGCGGTCTGTAGGGTGTCGTGCCAATGTCCGCCGCCGACCCACAGCACGTGCGTCTTGTCCTGCGACGAACGCCACCTGTAAACATGCTCCGCAGGATCAGGTTCGGCGGCTTGAAGAACAAGCGGAGCGACAGTGAAACCGACGATCAAGGTGAAAGCCAGGCGATTCATTTTGCGGGCCCGTTGGGAAAGCGGTTTAGAAGGGTTTGTAAAAGCCTGGGATGGGAACCAAGTGATCGTAGCGCCCGTCTTCATCGGGCATCACGGGAGGCTTGGATTCCCAGCTCAGATTTTCGGGGATCACGTCGGGCCCCTTGGCGACCATCTCATCCCAACGAATGACTTGGCCGCTGTAACTGGCTTCGCGACCGATGATCGATGTCATGCTGGAATCGGCACCGATCCAGCCTTCGTTATACGGCTTGTCGTTCCAGATCGCATCAAGCAAGTGAAGGTGTTCCAACCGATAGGGGCTTTGCGAACTCTGTTCTTTGTCTCGAGCCTGACTGATGCGCAACTTGCCTTCCAAATCAACCGATTCGCGATCGCCGTGAACGTGTTCGGTCATCGGCCCCCAGCAGTTGACCATCTGGCGACACTGGCTGTACATCTTTGTGCCATCTTCATAGGTGTATTCATGAAAG
>CAYVRC010000040.1:0-38154 GCA_964453205.1 uncultured Pirellulaceae bacterium
CTGACCGCCGAAGTGGGTGCCGGGATTCGCGACACGGGTGCGGACATCCAAGCCAAAGTCAACGGCGTCGACGCCAGCGGCCGCGGCAACAAGCTGACCGTCAACACGGCGACCTTGGATTTGCAGTTGACCGTCGACGACGGATCGAGCACCGATCTCGGGTTTGCCATCAACGGCGGCGGAGCCTTGTTCCAGCTCGGTGCCGACGTGGTCGGCAACCAGCAAGCTCGGATCGGGATCAACAGCGTCAATACGGCTCGCTTGGGCGGCGCCAGTGGCAAGTTGTTCCAACTGGGCAGCAGCGGCGACGCGGCCTTGGCGGTGGACCCCAACAAAGCGGCCAAGATCGTGACCGAGGCGATCGACCAGGTCACCAGCCTTCGCGGTCGACTCGGTGCGTTCCAAGCGACGACTTTGGAAAGCAACATGTTCAGCTTGAACGAAACGGTTGCCAACTTGCAAGAGGCCGAAAGCAGCATCCGCGACGCCGACTTCGCCCAAGAATCGGCCAAGCTGACGCGGGCCCAAATCTTGGTCCAGTCCGGCACCAACGTCTTGTCCCTGGCCAACCAGAACCCGCAAAACGTGCTGTCGCTGCTTCGATAAGGATCGTCGGGGCAAAATTGAATCGGTCGGAAAAAGCGTCGCGACAGATTTCCCGCTGATCAATAGAAGTCGCCTTGGCGACGAATGTTCGGATGCGATCGCCCGGTCCGGATCACCAAAGGACTTGCGAGGAAACGACCTCGCAAGTCCTTTTTTCGGCACATTCGTTAATGTCGCCTGCTTCGACGCTGCGGGGAAACGTCCCCGGCTGCGTTTTTGTCCACCAAGTCGGGGAACTCTGTTTCGCGTGCTAGCCTTTTTGTGAACCTAGCCGTGGAAGTTTGACGATCGGGTAGGTAGAGCCGTCTTCATGGGTCGCCTTCATCCGGGTCGGCTTTCTACGTTTTCGTTTTCATCAACAGCTTGACCAATCATGGGGCGCATCCAGTCTTCGATCGGCTTGATCACCGGCACGGACATTGCCGGGACGGTCGACCAATTGATGGCGATCAACGCCCGGCCCCGCGATCGCGTGGCCGCCCGCAACGAGAACCTTCGCGCCCAGCAAGACTCGTTGGCCGAGCTGACCGCGTCGGTGATCGGCGTCCAACTTTCGGGCAATCGTCTCGGACAGGTCTCCACGTTCCGAACCAAGTCGGTCACGTCGAGCCGATCCGAAGCCCTTTCGGCGGTGGCCGGAAACCGAGCGATCGCGGGAACCCACACCGTTCGCACCCTGCAGACCGCGGCCACGCACACGGTGGCATCGCGGCAACGCTTTGATTCCGATGCCGAGGCGTTGGGCATCTCGGGCAAGCTGTCGATCAATCCCGGCGGCTTCTTGGATCAATCGTTTGCCGTTTCGGACCTGAACAACGGTCGCGGCGTCGAAGCCGGATCGATCCGCATCACCGACCGCGGCGGCCGATCCGCGGCCATCGACCTGACCAAAGTCAAAACCGTCGACGACGTCTTGGCGGCCATCAACGACGCGGACGTCGATGTCAGGGCCACGACCGAAGGCGGCAAGATCAAACTCGTCGATCAAACCGGTCAGACGACATCCAACCTGATCGTCGAGCAGCTCGGTGATGCCGAGACCGCCGCCGACTTGGGGTTGTGGGGCATCGATGTGGCGGCGAATCAGGCCAGCGGATTCGATTTGACTTTCCAAGTCGACGCCGACACGTCGCTCAGCGAACTGCGGCAAAACAAAGGCGTCCGTCTGAGCGATGGCGACGACCTGACGATCGAACTGTCCGACGGCACCGCGTTCGACGTTGACTTCGGCGATTTCGGCGGAAACGAACCCACCATCCACGGCGTTCTCGACAAACTGAACTCGCTCGATCCGACCCGACTGACCGCGGCGTTCACCGACAAGGGCATCGAAGTGGTCGACCTGACCGACGGTTCGGGTCAGTTTTCGATCAGCGACGCGGCCGGGTCATCGGCCGCCAGCGACTTGGGCCTGATCGACGTGACGAGTTCCGATACGATCACGGCTCCTTTCGAAAAACAGGTGTTGCGAGGCACGTCCCTCGGTCGACTCGCCGGCGGTGATGGAATTTCCGGACTGACCGATCTGGACATCACGACTTCCGACGGTTCCTCGGCCTCGATCGATTTGTCCGGCGCCGCGACGACGGCGGAAGTGCTTGACGCGATCAACGGATCGGGTTTGAAGTTGATCGCCAGGCTGAACGAAGCGGGCACCGGCATTCGAATTCGCGACGTTTCCGGCGGCGAGAACAACCTTGTCATCTCCTCGGTCGACGACACGGCCGCCCAATTGGGGATCGCGGCGAACACCGGTGATTCGATCGTCTCGGGCGCGAATTTGGCGCGTCAAAACATCGACGAGCGAACGCCACTCAGTTCGCTCAACCGCGGCGTCGGTGTCAACGCCGGTAGTTTCACGATCACCGACAGCAACGGAACCGTCAGCGCCGTCAACCTGAAATCCGAAGGCATCCTGACGGTCGGTGATTTGGTCGATGCCATCAACGGGCTGGGCGCCGACGTGACCGCATCGATCGCGCCCAACGGCGACGGCATTGCGATCGTCGACAACGCCGGCGGCGACGAAATGCTGACGATCACCGATGTCGGCAGCGGAACCGCGGCGGCCGACTTGGGCATTGCGGGAACCGCCGTCGATCGAAACATCGGTGGGGAAACCGTTTCCGCGTTGGTCGGTTCACAAAGCGATACGATCGACGTCGAAGCGACCGACTCGCTGTCTTCGATCGTCGAAAAGATCAACGCTTCGGAGCGTTACGCGACCGCGTCGGTGATTACCAATGATGACGGAACCTACTCGTTGCGGCTGCGCAGCAACGCCGGCGGGGCCGCCGGACGACTGGCGATCGAAACCGACGGTTTTGATCTGGATCTGGACACGATCGCGAAAGCGCAAGATGCGATCATCGCGGTTTCGACCGACGGCGGTACCGAACGCTTGTTGACGTCGTCCGACGGAGTGTTCAATCTCGACGGCGACACGAACACTTCGCAAACCGTGACGGCGTTGACTAAGCTGACCGATTTCGCCTCGGGCGCCGGTTCGGGAAGTTTCACGATCACCGATTCGGCCGGCAAAATCAGCGCGGTGAATCTGACGGTGCAAGACATCACCACCGTCGGACAGTTGGTCGACACGATCAACTCACTCGGCCTTGGTGTTTCCGCTTCGATCAACGAAGACGCGACCGGCATTTCCATCGTCGATACCGCCGGTGGCGACAAGACGCTGACGATCACCGATGTCGGCGGATCAGCGGCAGCCGCCCTGGGTGTCGCGGGCGAAGCCGACGAGATTCAGATCGGCGGCCTGACGGTTTCGGCTCTCCAGGGAACCGGCCAAAGCAACGCCGGTGCGGACGAATCGACCGGACTGACGTTCACGCTCAAACAGCTTTCCGATGACCCGATCGTCGTCGACGTCGCGAAGGACTCCTCCGCCGCGGTGAAGGCGGCCGAAACCTTCGTCAACCAGTACAACTTGTTGGTCGACAAACTGGATTCGCTGACTTTTTTCAACGCCGAGACCAACGAAGTCGGTTTGCTGTTCGGAACCTCCGAAGCCTTGCGAATCGGCAACGGATACAGTCGCCTGTTGTCCGGCGTGATTTCCGACGCCGGCGGACTTCGTTCGGTCGGTCAGGTCGGTTTGAGCCTTGACGGCGAAGGCAAACTGTCGCTCGATCCGGGAAAGCTGGCCGACGCGATCGATGCGGATCAGGCGGGCGTCGAAGCCTTCTTTACGACCGACCGATCGGGTCTCGCGGATCGACTGAGCGATCTGGCCGATTCGATCGCCGGTGCCGAATCCAGTTTGCTGATCAATCGCACCGAAACGCTGGGTACCCAGATCTTGCGGAACGAGGAACAGATTTCGACACTCGATTCGCGACTGGAACGGCAGCGTGAAAGGCTGTTGTTCCAGTTTTATGCGACCGAAGAAGCGATCGCGAAACTGCAGAGCAATCTGTCTTCGGTCGACCAGATCCAACGCATCTCGATCCCCGATTAAACCAGGCCCCCCCCCGACGCGTCTGGGCGGCACCGAAGAAGGAATTTCCACGCCAATGTCAAAGGAATTACGTTTGCACGCCGAGCACTATTTGGAATCGTCGATCCACACCGCGTCGCCCGCGAAGATGAGGCTGATGCTGATCGAGCGCGGCGTTGAGGTCGCAGCGACGTTGGCCAGGGTGTGGCGTGAATCGGTCGCCGATCCGGCGAACGTCGCCGCCGGTCAAACGAACGTCAACGAGCACTCGATCAAGCTGCTGGAACTCTTGAACGAACTTCTCTCCGGCGTCACCGGCAAAGACGCGCCGGTCGGCCGGCAAGTATCGGATCTGTACGTTTTTCTGTGCCAGCAGCTTTTGAGAGCCGAGCCCAGATGCGACGCCGACGCGATCGACGAGATCCGCTTGGTGTTAGAGATCGAAGCCGAAACTTGGCGTCTGGTGTGTGCCCAGTCGACGCCCGGCGTCACGATGTCGTCTTCGCCCGTCGTCCAAGGCGGGATGGACCTGTGCGGCTGAATCCGGCCGGGATTCCCTGATCCGTCGCGTTTTCACGCCCACGGCCAAGGTTTCCTCGGGTTTTCCGAACGCTACGATAAAGGGTGACGTAACGAAGTTGACGTCATCCATTCGACCGTACCCACGCGAGCCTTTCCGATGCGATTCCTGCTTCTCGTCCTTGCCTTGCTGTTGTTCGCTGCCGATGCGGTGCGATCCCTCGCCCAGGCCGTCACCACGGCACCTGCGCCTTCTGAAACGGCGACCGCGGAAGTCGCCGAGGAGAAATCCGCGGAGCCTGAGGCGAAAGCGGCCGACGCGCGCCACGACCAGTACGTTCGCATCCTGGAGTCCGACGCCGGCAAACCTTTGGCGATGCAAACCGCGATCGTTCGCTACCGCGGCAAGAAAGGCTCGGCCTACGCGGGACAGACGGTCGACTTGGTCGGAGTCGTTCACATCGGTCAGGACGAATACTACGCGGATCTGAAAAAGCGTTTGTCGAAATACGATTCGGTGCTGTACGAGTTGGTCGCCCCCGACGGCACGCGAATCCGTCCGGAGGACCTGGAACAGCGTCGTTCCCTGTTGGCGTCGATGCAGACGGGCATGAAAGACATGCTGAACCTGGAGTATCAGCTCGAAAAGATCGACTACTTGGCCGAGAATTTTCGCCACGCGGACATGTCACCCGACGAATTCGTCGAAGACTTGGAACGTCGCGGCGACAGCATCTGGAAAATGATCGCCCGGATGATGGGGGCCGGAGTGGCTTCGTCGGCCAAAACCGGCGGTGATACCGGTTTGCTGTTCGCCATGTTCAGCCGCGACCGCAGCAAAATCATGAAGCAAACGATGGCCCGTCAATTGATCGACATCGAAGCGGTGACCGCGGGCATGGACGACGAAAACGGCGAAAACACTCTGATCAAAGGACGCAATGCCAAAGCCTTTGAGATCCTCAAGGACGAACTGGATAAAGGCAGCGGCGAAGTGGCCGTCTTTTACGGGGCGGGCCATCTGCCGGACATGGCGGACCGACTGGAAACTGATTTCGACATGACCGCTCGAAAGACGATCTGGCTGGACGCTTGGGATCTGACACGAAATTAGACGACGTCTCCGGCGATCGTCGCCCGGGTGGACGCGAGAAACGCGGCAGTCTGCCTTTCGGTTTCGAAAGGCCGTCGGCGTCGCACGGCGACCGCCGGATGGTATAGGGCTGACAGGAATCGAACCTGCACTTCCGAAGAAACTAGATCCTAAATCTAGCGCGTCTGCCAGTTCCGCCACAGCCCCGGGGTGGGCGATGCAAGGGGAGAGAGCCGCCGGAGCTCTCGCCCGACCTCCGCGTCCTTGAATCGAGCGACCCGTGTCTTTGCTACACCCCCGTCTTTGCTAGGCGCCCGGTTCGCCGGTCTCGCTGGCGACCGTGGGCACGACCCACACCTTCAAGCTGGCATCGACTTCGCTGTGCAGGTGGATCCGGACGGTATACAACCCCAGCTCCTTGAGCGGTCCTTCCAGTCGGACCTGGTCCTGCGCCAACGTGAAACCGGCACCCTTGAGGGCGTCGACGATTTCGTGCGGGCCGACGCTGCCGTACAGGTGGCCTTCGTCGTTCGCGTTCGCTTCGATCGTGATCGACTGCTTGCCCAGTTCGTCGGCCAGGTCGCGATACTCTTTGAGTTTTTCCAGTTCCATCGCCCGGAGTTTGTCGCGATGCTTTTCGACCATCCGTGTGTGGTGGTCGTTGGCGATGGTCGCCAGACCTTGGGGCAGCAGGTAGTTCAACGCGTGTCCCGATTTGACCTCGACGATTTCGCCTTGTTTGCCAAGGTGTTCGACGTTGTGGATCAACAGCAGTTTGATGCCGCCGTTTTCGCCTTTGGGCAGACGTTTGTGGACTCGATTGTGTTTGGTTGCAGGCATGGGAGGTGGAAAGGGCTGTTGGACTGAGATCTGTGGATGGAAATGAAAAGAGCTTGGGGGGCTCGGTGTTTTGCTCGGAACGATCAGAACGGGATATCGGCATCTCCGTATCCGTCGCCTTCGCCGGTCGGCTGGGCATCGCCTTGACCGGAGGGCGTTGATTCGCCGCGGGCGGCGTTTTCGGAGACCCGATCGGTCGCGGGTGAGGTTTGGGCGGCGGACCGGCTGCCACTGCCGCCGCTGCTTCCGCCGCCGTCGCGTCCGCCGATCAGTTGCATGCGATCACAAATGACTTTCAACTTGGAAAACTTCTGCCCCTCTTTTTCCCAGCGATCTTGTTTCAAGCGACCTTCGACGAAAATCGGCGACCCCTTGCTGAGGTACTCGCTGGCGACTTCGGCGGTCCGGCCGAATAGGGTGACGTCGACGAAGCTGGTTTCCTCGACCCAATCACCGTTGGCATTTTTTCGGCGGTCGTTGACGGCGATAGCGATATCGGACACGGCCATTCCACCCGGCGTGTAGCGTAGTTCGATGTCTCGCGTCAAGTTGCCCATCAAGATGACGCGATTGAAGCTGGCCATCGTCGAACCTATCGTTTCAAGTCACAGACCGATCCGTTGAGCGGGGCCGGTCGAGTCGATCCGCCCGCCAAAATCATCCACCGCCGCGGCGGTTCATAACGAAGCAACTTCCTCGGTGTCGTTTTCACCGACTTCGTCGCCGGAGGCATTCGAGTCGTCCGACGAATCCTCATCGGCACCCATGCTGTGGACGATCCGTTCGCCGCGTGCGTTGGCCAAAATGGGTTCGACCAGTCGAGGGTCCAAGCGGATCGTTAACTGCCGCACCACGGCTTCGGCCAAGTGGAAACCACGATCGGCCTTGGGCAACACGTCTCCGTCGGCTTCGAAATAGGTCAGCCAATAGGTGCCTTTTTGATGACCGTCGATCGGATAAGCCAGCTTTTGCTCCATCCACAAGCGGCTGACCAGGATGTTGCCGCCGGCATCGGTGATGACTTCGTCGATCTGTTTGGCGACGCCCCCGGGGTCACGGGCGTAGTGGTTGCTGTCCAAGATCAACAGGGTTTCGTAGGTCTTTGTAGCCACGTTCGTCGTTTCTTTTTTGCTAACGCGTTTCGGTTGGTTATTCATCCGGCGGCGCGGTCGATCGACCGCGTCACCGCCGCACATCATTCGTTGGTCGCCGCGTTGAAGCGGCTCATGATCGTCTGGATGTCCTGCTGAGCCCAATCCTTCAGGGCCACGACGGCCCGATCGGTCATCGCTTCCATGGTCGCCTGGTCGTCGGCGCCGAACCGTCCCAGCACGTAGTCGGCTGTTTCCCAGCCGGCCGGCGGCCGATCGATTCCGATTCTCAGTCGTGGAAAATCCTCGCTGCCCAACATCCGAATGATATCGGCCAGCCCTTTTTGCCCGCCGGCGGAGCCGGAGGGTCTGACCCGCAATCGTCCCACCGGAAGATTAAGGTCGTCGCATACCACCATCAAGTCGGCGGTGTGTGTTTTGTAAAAATCGACCGCCTGGCGGACACTCCGCCCGCTGGCGTTCATGAAGGTGTGGGGCCACAGCAAAACGAATTTTTGTGTGCCCCAAGTCCCCTCGGTGACTTCGCCTTGGAACTTGATTCGCGGTTTGGCCGCGGCCAATTCCGCGGCCAATTTGTCCAGGACGACGAAGCCGACGTTGTGCCGCGTGCCCTGATACTTCCGGCCCGGGTTTCCCAGGCCCACTATCAATTTCATATCAACCGGAATCAGTCCTCTTCTTCCTTTTCGCCTCCCTTGGCGATGACCTCAGGTTCGGAATCGTCCGCCGAGGCTTCCTCTTCGGATTCTTCCCGCGGCATTTCGACGTGAACGATCACGGTTTCGGGCGGTGTCAACAGTTTGGCATTGGACGGGAGGATCAAATCGGCTGCCGTGCGGTGTTCTCCGATTTGCAAGTCCTTGACATCGACTTGCAGGAAATCGGGAATTTCGCCGGCCGGGCAATCGATTTCGACTTCGTGGATGTTTTCCAGTAGCACGCCGCCTTCGCGAAGGCCCGCCGCTTCGCCGGTGACGTTGATCGCAACGGTCACGTGGACCATTTCTTTCAGGTTGACGCGGATCAGGTCCATGTGCAGCACTTCGATGCCCAACGGATCCCACTGCATGTCGCTGACGAAGGCCGTTTCGCTGACGGCGCCCTGCAATTCGACGGTCTTGCTGTGGTGTCGCAGCAGCAACCGGACGCTGTCACCGCCAACCGCCAAATGCTCGTTGGATTGACCATGACCGTACAGCACCGCCGGCACCTTTCCGTCCTTACGCAGCCGACGCGTTTGGGCTGTACCCAGCTTTTCTCGCTTTTCGACTTGCAATACGTCTGCCATGGCTGGATCAACCTTCCGGTAAAACGGATAAACTGTGTGGGGATTGCTAGATTTTTGGAGGCGTGAGTATGTCGAAAAAGTTAACAGTGACAAGCCCAAAGCGACGTTTTGCTGCGACGCGGTGCAGGGTTTCCGCAGCCCCGGGGCTCGGCGGGGCGGTCCTGGCGGTTTTGATCGGCTTGGCCGGCGGCTGGAACGCGGGCGGGGCCGGCGGCCGGGCGGATGCCCAGGCGGCCGACGGTCGGCCCGACCCGGCACTGACCGGCATCACGTTTGCTCGCGTCGACGGCCGGGAGCTGAAACTGGATTTTTACCCGCCCAAGGGGCCCGAGCCTGACGCCGACGCCTTGCCCCCGTTGATCGTCTGGGTTCACGGCGGGGCTTGGCGACGGGGCAGTCGTGACAACGTCCCGATCCTCGGGTTGAGCGAGCGAGGCTACGCGATCGCCAGCGTCGATTACCGGCTGAGCCCGGTGGCCAAATTTCCGGCGCAAGTCCTGGACATCAAGTCGGCGATCTACTTCTTGCGCCGGCGTGCCGAGCGGTTCGGTTTTGACCGCAACAAAATCGTCATCGCGGGGGCCTCGGCCGGGGGGCACCTGGCAGCTCTGGTCGGCGTGACTTGCGGCGTCAAGTCTCTGGAACCTCCCGACGCCAAGCCAGTGCGGCTGGCCGGCATCGTTTCGTTCTACGGGGCGTCGAACCTGCGGACGATCCTGTCCCAATCCACACCCCACGGAATGAGCGTGCGGGTGCCGGCGCTGGATCTGTTGCTGGGCGGTCAGCCGAAAGACTTGCCCGCCCTCGCGGCGTTGGCCAGTCCGGTCGAACACGTCACCGCCGACGATCCGCCGATCTTGTTGATCCACGGCGATGCGGATCCGCAGATGCCGTTTCAGCAATCCAAGGAGCTGGATTACGTGTACCGTCAAGCGAATCTGGCGCACAACTTCAGTCCCGTGACCGGTGGCAAGCACGGCGGCGAGGAGTTCTACACGCGAGAATCCCTCGAGACGATCGACTGGCACTTGAAGGATTTCTGGGAGCGCGTCGGCGACGCGGCGACGATCACGCCCAGGCGTTAGGATCGGCCGGCCCGACCTTGCCGCGAAACCCGGTCGTGTTACCAAGTCATGTCGGCGGCTTGGGCCAGCGTCTCGTGCAACTGGTGCCAAATCACCATGAGCATTTCCGATCCGATCTCCAGCCGCTTGAACACCATGTCGGACGGCGTCTGCAGGCACGGTTTTTCCGCCACCCCCCAGCCCGTTCGGCAACACAGGTAGTTGGCGATCACGACACAGCACACCGTGGGGCTGAATCGCCCGTCATCGGCGTCGGTCATTTTGACGTGGTGCAAGCCGGCGGCCTGCTGAACGACTTCGGGCATCATCCACTGTGCCAGAACTTCTTGCCCGAGCGCGGCGTGGTCCCAGCCGTTGCGATCTTGTTCGACTTCATGAAAGGAAGAAAGCTGATCGACTTCATGGTAGATCTCGGTGAGGTCCGACGGGTGCAGCGCCGCCGTGACACCGATGCCGATGTCGTGCATGGTGCCGGCTAGGAAAGCTTCGCCGGAATCGGACACGCCGCAGGTCCGCGCGATCATCGCCGAAACCGTGCCCACCGCGATGCTGTGACGCCACAGCCGCCGCGGGTCGAACTCCCCGCTCGGGCGGCAGTCCAAATACCGTCGACGCAACTCGGCCATGAGTGCCAGACGCGCCAACTCCGACGTCTCCAAAATATCGACGGCTTCCCGCAGATCCCCGAAAGGACGCGTCAGATTAAACATCGGCGTGTTGCACCACTGCAAGACTTGGCGGGCGAGGTCGCGGTCGCCGCCGAGCCAGCGGAACAGGGTTTCTTTGGAATCGCCCCGCAGCCCGCCTTCGGTGATCGCCCGTCGCGCGGGCTCGCCGAGCGCGTATTCCCATTTCGCCTGTTCGGCGCGCTGAGAAAGCCGTGGTCGTCGAGAAATCGCTGTGGTCATCTGCCGACTGATCTCAAAACCACGAAACATGAAAGGGGAGGGACTCGCACACGGCAAGCCTAGCTCTCAACGGATGCCCATGGGCGAAACTTTCACGCGGGGAATGACATTGACCGGCCGGAGCCGGATACCTGGCAAAGCGTACCGATTGGGCGGGTTTTACTTCGCCTCCGGCGTCGGGAGGGCGCGGCGATCGCCCGCTGCCGATACCTCCGATCACAGGCTTTCCTCGTACAATCGGACCGACGATGTCAAATCCCAACCCCGCAGCCAAAGTGGGCATGCCGTCGGCCGCAGCAGATCCGGACAGTCAACTCGATGCGTTGCTGGCGCGAATTCAGTCGCTCAGCAACGGCAAATCGGCGGACGAGCCGGCGGCACCGTCGCCGGCCGCGGTCCCGCCCGGTGCGGCCGCGTCGCCCGCGGCCCCCTCCGGTACGGTCCCGCCGAAGCCCGGCCAGGGTCGCCCCGCGGCCGTCTCTGCCATCCCGGCCAGTGTGATGCCGCGAGGTTCGTCGGGCCAACGACCGGGCGGTCAAGCGGCCCAAGCGCCGCCCCCCGGAAAGACGCCACAAGCGAATTCAGCCACCGCCTTGCCCGGCAACCCGCCGGCGAGCGTATTGACCGCGGCGACCGGCGGCTTGATCGGCTTCCAACGTTCGCGTGACGAGCCTTGGCGTCCCGCCGAACCGGCCGATCTGCAGTCCGCCGGCGTCAACGAAACGCTGCTCGAAGCGATCGTCTATCGGTTCCTGTTGAACATCGGCGAATGTGCCGGGCGGCGTGTCGCCGACCAAGTCAAACTGCCGTTCCGCATGGTCGAACCGATCTTGTCGCGTCTCAAAATGGAACAGCACGTCGCCTACAAAAGCTCCACGGCGACCAACGATTACGTTTACATCCTGACCGAAACGGGCCGGGCGATCGCGCGAAATCACACCACCGATTGCACGTACTACGGCGCGTGTCCGGTGCGATTGAACGACTACATCGACAGCGTTCGGCATCAAACCATCGAAGGCCAGTATCCGAAAAAGAAGGACCTGCTCCACGCGTTCAAGGACTTACTGATCAATCCCCAGATGCTGCAGCGTCTCGGACCGGCGGTCGCCAGCGGACGCGGAATGTTTCTGTTCGGCTTTCCCGGCAACGGCAAGACGTCGATCGCCGAACGCGTCACGAAAGCCTTCGGCAAGTTCGTCTGGATCCCGCGTTGCATCGACGTCGACGGCGACGTCCTGCGCGTCTTTGATCCGATGAACCACGAATTGGACATGCCGGAAATCAAGCCCGGTCTGCTGAATCACGACCCCTTCGATCAACGTTGGGTGCGGATCAAGCGTCCGACGATCGTCGCCGGGGGGGAATTGACGATGGGGATGCTGGAAGTGCTTTGCAATCCCGAATCCAACATCAGCGAATCGCCGCTGCAGATAAAAAGCAACTGCGGAACGCTGGTCATCGATGACTTCGGCCGCCAAAAAATGTCGGTCGATCAGTTGCTCAACCGCTGGATCGTGCCGCTGGAAAAACGCTACGACTACTTAAACATGGCCAGCGGCAAAAAGATCCAAGTGCCCTTCGACCAACTGGTGATCTTCAGCACCAACTTGGAACCCAAAGACTTGGTCGATGACGCGTTCTTGCGACGAATTCCCTACAAGATCGAAGTCGAAAATCCGCCGGAATCCGACTTCCGCAAGCTGTTCGAGATCATGTGCAAGGTCACCAAGATCCCGTACAACGCCGACGCGATCGACTACCTGATCAAGACGCACTACCTGCCCGTCGATCGGCCGTTTCGGAACTGCCAGCCCCGTGACCTGCTGCTTCAGGTCCGCAACTTTTGTCTGTACAACGACTTGGAAATCGAACTGAAAAACGAGTACTTCGATTTTGCCTGCGACAACTACTTTTCGGTGATGTAGCTAGCCCAGTTTGCCGATGCCGGCGTCGGGCTGAACCGTACGAACGATTCGCTTGGCCGTATGCTTCATCGGCATCGCTCGGGCGATGTCGACGGCGGTCTGCTCGATCGTTTTCCAAAACCGATGAATCTTGCAGCGACTGATGCAACCCGTCGCGACCCACGTCACCTTGTCGGTCTGCTTGCGTTTGTAAGGCTGTTCTCCGTACCCCATGTCGATCGTCCGGATGCCCTGCCGCGTCGACGCTTGGATGATCCCCCGAAACAAAGCCGTGCCGGGCGAGTACTTGGCCATTGCAACGTCATAAGCGGGGAACCAGTAATGCAACCGGCCGCGATGCAGCATGCCGAAATGAGCAGCCACCGGCCGGTCGCCCGCCCACAACACCGACAGCAATCCACGCATCGACCGGGCGTCCTCCGCCAGCGGTTCGGCATGAAGTTCGTGCAGCAAACGACGCGTCCAGTCGGGCCGGAACAGATCCAAGATGTGCGTGCGGCGGTACTGATCTCGCTTCCAACGAATCAATCGGTCCAACAGGCTCGGGTCGCGGCAATCCAGCTCCCAGCGCACCGGACCGATTTCGCGATCGAGCTTTCGGGTCTTCTGCGGTTGTCGGCCGATCGTCGTGTGTCGCCGACCGAGTTCCTTCAAGAACGCGACGGAATCGTCGCCGAGCTCGGCGGCAAAGGCCGGCACCGGCTGCAGCCCGAGCGCGCGGGTCTGAACGTCGCCGCAGCCGACCAACGCGTGAACGTCGAACGACCGCAAGGAAAGTTGTTTCAGCAGCCAGTTCCAATCCCAGCTCACGCCGGGGCCGGCGATCATTTGATGGGCGTCGTTGAAGAACCGTCCGACCGGGTAGCCGATTCGGCCGACGCGGTGGTGCGGCAGAACGCCGACGACTATGCCGCGGTGACGAACGACCGCGACCCGTACGTCGCCCCCGCGGGCCGCATCGACGGCTCGCGAAAACTCCGGTGCGAAAAACGGTTCGGCCAGGTGGTCGCCTGCCATCCGAAACGCCCGCCACGCCTCCCAGACGTCGCCGGGTAAACGATCCAATTCCCAGACGTCGACGGTCGTGCCGACTTGGGGGATTTGAAAGCCCTGGTCCGAACCCGGGTCGATCGTGTCGGGGCGTGATGCCGACTCGGGCAAACCGGTCGACCGAACCGACACGCCGGGGGGCTGCCCGGACGTGCCGAGCAACAAGCGGTGACTGGAGGAAGGGTCAGCCATTTCGGCCAGCGGCGGTACCGAGGTTCACGGACGCCCGACACCACGGTCGGTTCATCGAACCAGATTACTCGGCGGCCGGAAAAACCGGCTTGCGATCCCGCCCCTGTCGCACGGCCCCCTGTCGAGCGGTCCGATTTGTAGCGGTCTTGACGGCAATGGTGCCCCGAGACGGCTGCGCGGCAGTCGCCCGGCCACGACGCAGCGAGGCAGCTAAGACGCCTTCATGGCTTCGACGACCGCTTCGCCCATGGTCGCCGGCGTGGGGGCGACGACGATTCCGGCGGCTTCCAAGGCGGCCACTTTTTCTGTCGCGGTGCCTTTGCCGCCGCTGATGATCGCCCCGGCGTGGCCCATGCGTTTGCCGGGCGGGGCGGTGCGTCCGGCGATGAAGGCCGCGACCGGTTTGGTGACGTGGTCCTTGACGAACGCGGCGGCTTCTTCTTCCGCCGTGCCGCCGATCTCGCCGATCATCAAAATGGCTTCGGTCTGGTCGTCTTGTTCGTAAAGCTTGAACAAGTCGATGAAGTTCGTGCCCACGATGGGGTCGCCACCGAGTCCGACACAGGTGCTTTGGCCGAGTCCCAAATTGCTGGTTTGCCAAACGGCTTCGTAAGTCAACGTGCCACTGCGGCTCATCACGCCGACTTTGCCGACCGTGTGGATGTAACCGGGCATGATGCCGATCTTGCATTCACCCGGCGTGATCAATCCGGGGCAGTTGGGGCCGATCAAGACGCTGTCGCTGGCGCGAACTTTTTCGTACACCCGCACCATGTCCAAGACGGGAACGCCTTCGGTGATCGCGGCGATGATTCGGATGCCGGCGTCCAGGGCTTCGAGGATCGCGTCGGCGGTAAACGGCGGCGGCACAAAAATCATCGTCGCGTCGGCACCGGTTTCGGCGACGGCTTCCTCGACGGTATCAAAGACCGGCAAGCCTTCGACGCTTTGGCCGCCTTTGCCGGGCGTGACGCCGCCGACCATTTGCGTGCCGGCGTATTCCTTGCAGCCCTTGGTGTGAAAACTGCCGGCACTACCGGTGATGCCTTGGCAGAGGACCTTGGTGTTTTTGTCGATCAGAATGGACATGGGATGGGGACAAAGGGTTGAGGGTGTTGGGCAGGTGGGTAACAGGCATCGCCATTGGTCGCAGTGGGACACGGCCAAGCCAACGGCAAACCCGGTGACCTGAGACCCGCGACCCTCGTCCGCCCGCCGCGCGACGACGAAGCGGCGGCAACGAAGCGGCTAAGCGACGGCAGCGACAATCTTTTTTGCGGCATCGGTCAGGTCGGTCGCGGTGATCACATCGACGTCAGATTCTTCCAACATTTTGCGACCTTCCTCGACCTCCGTGCCTTCCAAACGCACGACCAAGGGAACGTCGAAGCCGACTTCTTTGCTGGCTCCGATCAACGCCGTGGCGATCGTCGTGCAGCGGGCGATGCCGCCGAAGATGTTGACCAAGACGCCTTTGCAGTTTTCATCGCTCAGCAGAATCCGAAACGCTTCGGTGACCTGTTTCGTGTCCGCGCCGCCGCCGACGTCCAAGAAATTGGCGGGTTGTCCGCCGTGGTACTTGATGATGTCCATCGTCGACATGGCCAACCCCGCACCGTTGACCAGGCAAGCGATATTGCCTTCCAGTTTGACATAGCTCAGGCCCGCTTTGCCCGCGCGGACTTCGCTTTCATCCTCTTCACTCAAGTCCCGCAATTCGTGCAGATCCGGGTGCCGGTACATCGCGTTTTCATCAAACGTGATCTTCGCATCGAGCGCGATCATTTCCCCGTCGCCGGTGATCACCAGCGGGTTGACCTCGGCCAGCGCGCAGTCGTAATCGACGAAGAACCGGCACATCGCGGTCATGAACTTGTGAGCCGACTTGGCCGCGGCGCCTTGGATGCCCAGTTTTTTGCAGACTTTGCGGATCTGGAAAGCCTCCAAGCCGACGGCCGGATCGAAGTGTTCCTTGAAAATCAGTTCCGGCGTTTCCTCGGCGACCGTTTCGATCTCCATGCCGCCTTCGGTGCTCAACATCAACACCGGCTTGGCCGCCGCGCGGTCCAGGACGATGCCCAGGTACAGTTCGCGGGCGATGTCACAGCCGGCTTCGACGAACACCCGGCCGACGGTTTGGCCTTCGGGGCCGGTCTGGATCGTGACCAGTTTCTTGCCCAGCAGTCCGGCCGCCGCGGCCCGGGCTTCGTCGGCACTCTTGGCCAACACCACGCCTTTCTGATCCGGATCGTCGATGACGTTCCCTTTGCCGCGGCCGCCCGCGTGAATCTGCGCTTTGACCACGGCGATCTTGCCGCCCAATTTGTCATACGCCGCCGCGGCATCGTCCGGGGTCGTCACCATGATGCCGTCGAGCACCGGGACGCCGGCTTGGCGGAACAATTGCTTGCCTTGATATTCGTGTATCTTCATTTCTTGTCAGCCGACGGGATCGAAAATAAGGTGGCACGACCGTCCACCCTGGCGGTTGGTGGCGACACGGCACCGGGCGCCGTGTCACACTGGTGCAAAAATATAGGCGCCGCCTCGGCGGGGCGGAACCACAAGGAAAGCGATGTCCAAAGCCCTCCAACTTGCCGAAGTCGACAACGTCGCGGTCGCCCTTTCGGGCTTGCAAACCGGGCAAACCGTATCGGTCGGGGACGCCCCAGTCACCTGCCGTGCCGCCATCGCGCCGGGACACAAAATCGCACTGTGCGACGTCGCGGCCGGCCAAAACATCCTCAAGTACGGCCAACCCATCGGCGTCACCACGACGCAGGTTCGCCGGGGTGACCACGTCCACAGCCACAACTTGGCCGATCGACACACCGTCAGCACCGATTTCGGTTCGCGGCACCCGCCGGACGGTCCGCCGCCGTCGCGGAGAACTTTTCAAGGCTACGTTCGCGGCGACGGCCGCGTGGGCACGCGGAACTTCGTCGGTCTGATCAGCACGGTGAACTGCAGCGCCAGCGTTTGCCAAACCGTCCTGGCGCGATTCGACGCGAAACGACTGTCGCGTTGGCCCAACGTCGATGGGGTGTTCGCGGCGACGCACACGACCGGCTGCGCCCTGGAATTCCACGGCATCAAACATCAAATGCTGGGACGTGTGTTGGCGGGATACGCGACGCACGCCAACGTCGGCGGTTGCTTGGTGGTCGGCCTGGGTTGTGAGCAAACGACGTCGGGGTATCTGGGCCGACATCACGGCCTGGTTTCGCTTTACGCGCCCGACGGAAGCAAGCTGACCCGTGACGACGGCATGCCGATGCTGGTCATGCAAAGCGAGGGCGGCACGCGGGCGACGATCGAGAAAGCCGACGCCTTGCTGGAAGGCTTGCTGGACCGAGCCAACGCTTGCACCCGAGTTCAGGTCGACGCGTCGCACTTGACCGTCGGCGTCGAATGCGGCGGCAGCGACGGCTACAGCGGCTTGACCGCCAACCCCGCCGTCGGCGTCGTCTCGGATCGCGTGGTCGCTTGCGGGGGGTCTTCGGTGATCTCGGAAACGACCGAACTTTACGGAGCCGAACACTTGCTGGTCGGACGCAGCCGCAGTCACGAAGTCGCCCAAGCGTTGATCGACAAGATCGACTGGTGGAAACAACACGTCGCGACGTTCGGCGGGCAGATCGACAACAACCCCTCGGTGGGCAACAAAGCCGGCGGCCTGACCACGATCACCGAAAAGTCATTGGGAGCGGTGTCCAAAAGCGGCTCGACCGCCCTGGAAGCCGTCTACGACTACGCCCAGCCGATCACGACCAAGGGCCTCGCGGTGATGGACAGCCCTGGTTTCGATCCGGCCAGCGTGACCGGCAAAGTCGCCGGCGGATGCAATCTGATCTTGTTCACCACCGGTCGCGGCAGCTGTTTCGGCTGCAAACCGGTCCCGGTGATCAAGATCGCCAGCAACACGGACTTGTTCAAACGCATGCCCGAGGACATGGACCTGAACGCCGGCACCATCCTAACCCGGGAAACGGTCGAACAGGCCGGTGATCGTTTCTTTGAATTCGCCCTTCAGGTCGCCAGCGGTCAAAAAACTTGCAGTGAAAAATTGAACATGGGGGATCACGAATTCATTCCCTGGACCGTCGGCCCGACGCTTTGAAGGCGACCGCTTTCACCCAAGGGAACCGTCGGCAGTGGCGTCGAAACCGGCACCGAGTCCTTCGGTTTTGCCGTGGCCTGGCGGTCGGTCGCCTGAACTTCGGGCGAAAATCGCTCCGCGATGGCATCGAATTGGTCGTGAATCCTTAGAAACGCATCAACCAATTCCGGATCGAAATGCGTGCCCGAATCTTGCCGGATTATTTTGACCGCCTTTTCGTGAGGGAACGCCGGTTTGTAAATCCGTTTCGATCGCAGGGCGTCGTAGACGTCGGCGACCGCGACGACTCTTGCCGCAAGCGGAATGCTCTCGCCCTTGATTCCCAACGGGTATCCCTTGCCGTCAAACTTTTCATGATGACACAAGGCAATGTCATGGGCCATCCGCAAATAGGATGCGGACGGTGACCTTTGGATCGCGCCTTGTAAACATTCCGCACCAATGGTCGTGTGCGTTTTCATGATACGAAACTGTTCCGACGAAAGCTTGCCCGGATGCAACAAGACCGAATCCGGAATGCCGACTTTCCCGATGTCGTGCAACGGACTGGTCTGGAAGACCGCTTCGGCAAACTCCAGATTCGCGATGTCGCGATATTTTTTGCCGTTGGATAGCTCGAGCGACAACAGCTTGGCATACCGTTGCACTCGCTCCAGATGGTGGCCGGTTTCGGTGTCTCGACTCTCCGCCAGCTTGGCGAGCGCGAAGATGATCGCTTCCTTGGTTTCCAGCCGCAGCACACGTTCGCCCGCGGCCACCCGTTGGAGAAGTTCCTGTTCGTTGAACGGTTTGCAAACGAAGTCGTCCGCCCCCGCACGCATTCCGATCACCCGGTCTTCGTAGCTGTTGTTGGAAGTCAGCAGGATCGTATAGGTGTACCCGCGGTCGTCACGCCCGCGAATCTCGCGGCAGACCTCGACGCCGTCCATTTCGGGCATGTTCCAGTCGCTGATGACGACCGAATATCGACCTTCCGCAAGCTTGCCGAGACCCTCCCGACCGTTTGCCGCTTCGTCGACGGTGTAGCCCGCATTGACCAGAAGATGACGTAACATCGTCCGTGTCACCACGTCGTCGTCGATCACAAGAACACTTAACGAATTCACAACTGATCCTCCAGATTCGTTTCGATCCACTGCAACGTTTGATCAATCGACTGCTCCAGTGATCTCAGGTGATCACTGAGCCCTTCGGAATCGGTGCTCGAGCCGATCGCCTGCTCGATCACCCCGGAAGCTCGCGAAACGGCGTCGGCGGAGACATTGCCCGCCATGCCTTTCATCAAATGGGCGACATCACGGGCGGATGATTCGTCGTGAGTTTCGAGGGCCGATCGGAGCTTGTCCAATTCCGTCACGGCTTGTCCGGCGAAAAGCCGCACCACTTCGTGAGCGGCCGGCTCGTTCCCGCCGCAACGCGAGACGACGCTGGACAGATCCAGGGGGGGAGCAACGTCCTTGCGTTCGCCAAGGAATTTCCACAGCACCTGTTCGAAACACTCTCGCCGGATCGGTTTGTGCAGATGGGCGTCCATCCCAGCCGCCAAACAATCCGCCTGATGCTGTTCGGAAACCTGGGCGGTCAACGCGATGATCGGCAGCGCGACATCGGGACTTGCTTTTAGATTCCCGGCCTTGCGAAGCTCATGGATCCGTCGCGTCGTCTCCCAGCCGTCCATTTCCGGCATTTCGCAGTCCATCAGAATCGCGGCACACGACCATTCGGTCAGCATCTTGATGGCGGCGGGGCCGCTCTCCGCGGTCGCCGGTTCAAAGTCCAGCGTGCGTAGCAATTCGCTGGCGACGATTCGGTTGACTTCGTTGTCGTCGACGATCAACACTTCGCGACCGCCTCCGAATCGAGCGGGGACCGGCGGAGTCGGCAAGTCGGTTTGGGGCGGACAAGAGGCGGCCGAATCCAAGCAGAGCGATGACAATAATTGATCAAGCAAGGCCGACGCTCGGACCGGTTCTTCGATCGATGCGGTGAAGCTGGACGCGTCCTCGTGATCTCCGATCAACAGGCGATCGGAAATGCCCACAAGTTCCGGGTGATCTTTGTAAAGAGGCAACAGGGAGGCTTCGACGATGAGGACTCGGAATTGTTGTGACAGTTTGCCGCGATATTCGTTCAACGTTCCCGCGTCGTAAGCCCACTCCACGTGCCCGCCCCAACGTCGGATTTGTTTGTAGACGGTCATGGACTCCGCGTGCTTCGTCGCCAACAGCAACACCCCGATATCGTCCAGCATCGTGCCTTGTCGTTGCGAACGAACGGCCCCGTCGCGTTCCGGGATCGTCGGTTGGTCGATCGGGATCAGCGGAATGCAAAACGAGAACACGGAACCACGACCCAACTCGCTTTCGACGCCGATGGTGCCTCCCATGGCTTCAATCAATTGACGGCAGATCGACAAGCCCAGGCCGGTTCCGCCGTATCGACGGGTCGTGCTCGCGTCGGCCTGCGTGAACGATTCGAAAACGGTCTCTTGCCGCTCTTCGGCCAGTCCGATTCCTTGATCGACGACCCGAAAGAACAAATTGGGGGATTCCAGTTCGACGGAGTTCCGATCGACCAGGACGCGGACTTCGCCCACTTCGGTGAACTTGACCGCGTTGGAAATCAGATTGACCAGAACCTGTCGCAATCGAGTGGGATCGCCCACGACCATGGGTGGAACGTCCGAGGCGATGTCAGAGGCCAGACGCAGACCTTTTTCCCTGGCGCGATGAAAAAGCATTTCGATCGATTCGTCCACGAAATCGGCGATCACAACCGGCACCCGCTCCAAGTCGATTTTGCCGGCTTCGATCTTGGACAGGTCCAGGACGTCGTTGATCAGTTCCAGCAAGGAGTCCGACGACTGCTTCGCGATTCTCAGGTAACGATCTCGTTGCTCAGGGTTGTCGGATTCGCGTGTCAGGTCGAGCATGGAAATGATGCCGTTCAGTGGGGTCCTCATTTCGTGACTCATGCTGGCAAGAAACCGACTCTTGGCTTGGTTTTCGCTTTCCGCTTTTTCTTTTTCACGTTGCAGGGTGTCGGTGGTCATTCGTTGCGTCACATCGACGGCGATGCCTTCGATGTAGTCGGGCTGGCCACTGGCGTTGCGAACCAGCCTGGCCGTTTCGCTCACCCAGACTTGGTGGCCGTCGACGCGTGTGACCTGAGATCGAAAATCACTGACGATGCCTTCGACGAGCAGCCGTTCCAAGAACACGTCTCGCCGACCCTTTTCGGCATACAATTGCTGCGTCGTTTCGCCTGACTGCTCTCGGAGTATGGCAAGATTGTGGTAGCCCAGCAGGTTGATCATCGCGGCGTTCGCGTTGATGAATCGGCCTTCCAGATTCGTCTGATAGATGCCTTCGACACAATTCTCATAGATCTCCCGATAACGGTTTTCGGCGACGCGTCGGGAAGCCATCTCCGCTTCGACACGCGCGATGACGCGGTTGTAAACCGCCGCGATCTGGCCGACTTCGGTAAAGGGTTCTTGATGAACGGGTTTGCCGAAGTCTCCGAGTCGATGATGATCAGCCATCCCGTCAAGCAATTCCACGAGTTCGGTGCTGGCACCGTGCTCGGTGATGTTCAGGCCGTGATACTCGTCGCTCCGAGTGACACGCAACGGGAAGAAGAGATTGACAATCGTGAGGATCAAAAAACTGACGCCGAAAGACCAACCGAAAACGGCCAGGACGCCGAGCGACTGGATGCCGAACTGAATCGTACGGTCATGCCCCACCGGTAACGTGCCCGCTTCGGCGAACAAGGCGACGCAGAGTGTGCCCCAAACCCCGGCAATGCCGTGGGCCGGAATCGCTCCGATCACATCATCGATCCTCAGCCGCTCCAGGATGGACGTTGTCGCCATGCAAAGGATGCCCGCAACCGCCCCGATCAGCATCGCGTGACCGGGGATCACGACATGACAGCAAGCCGTGATCGCTACCAAGCCCGAGACGATTCCGTTGATTGCCGGTCCGATGTCGAGCTTGCTGCGCCACACCACCGATGCCGCCAAAGGCGTCGCACCACCGGTGGCGGCGGCCAAACAGGTGTTGACCAGGATGAGCGGCACGGACGAATTGAGTTCCAGAGTGCTTCCGCCGTTGAAGCCGAGCCAGCCGAACCATAACACCACCGTTCCGACGACCGCGCTGGGCAGGCTGCTGCCCAGGATGCGTCCGCGTTTCACGCTGAATCTTCCCATCCGCGGGCCGACGATCAGGACGACCGCGAGCGAAACCCAAGCACCGACTCCGTGAACCACCGTGCTGCCGGCGAAATCGATGAACCCGATCTGTTCCAACCAGCCCTTGCCCCCGGTTTGAACCGCGCCGCCCCATATCCAGTGGCCACTGATCGGATAAATGACCGCGCTGACCAACACACAGACGAGCAGATAACCGCGAAACTTGAGTCGTTCCGCTGATGCACCGGAGACGATGGTCGTCGCCGTTCCGCAAAAGACCATCTGAAACAGAAAGAAGGCTAACAGGCCCGCATCCAGATCCTCACCGGTGATCGATCCGAACGTGCCGAATAGCCCGCCGTGCGTGACCCCGAACATGACGCCGAAGCCGATCACCCAAAAGCACAAGCAGGCGACGCAAAAGTCGGCCAGGTTCTTGGCCGCGACGTTGATGCTGTTCTTGGCACGCGACATGCCACTTTCGAGCAAGCAGAATCCCGCCTGCATCAACAACACCTGGGCGCTACAGATCAGCACCCAAAGGAGGTCGATTTGACTAATGTTGATCATGATGGCCCACCGTGAATCTGTTGTCAAAACGTTGACACAACAACCATTGCCCACCGCTAACGTTCTTTTGGGGAAAATGTATCGGTCGGCCCGAGTTCACCGCCGGTGGCGTCGGGCACAAGATGGGCTGCAATGGTTTTTCAGGATGCAACGTACTTTCCCCCCGACCTTTCCGGTTCGATTCTCTTGGCAAAGCCTTGTTTTCGGCCGATCCCGAGCTTGCGGACGCATTTTGCCGGTTATGGCGTTTGGCCGATGGGATGACTCCGGCGATGACCTTGCGCCGGTGATTGGCGACAAGACGTTTGGAACTTTCTTCCGATGAGAAAACATGGAAAGAACACCCTCGGCAAAGGCTGCGCACCGCGCGGCCGACGCCCCGGGACCCCGGCAAGGACGCCGGTCTGTTCTCCCACGCGTTTCAGGGACGGAATCATGCGAATGGCCCAACCGAATTCATCTCGACGATGTCGCGAGTGCATGACGATGTGTCGGCAAGGGGCCGTCGTCGCCTTGGCATCGGTCGTCGCGATGGCCGGTGTGGCGGGCTGGTCGATCGCAACGGCTCAACAAGCCAATCCGTTTTTCCTTGAGTCGTCGCGGACGCAACCGACGCAGTCGCCCCAGGGTCAGTGGCTGCAAAAATCGGTCGCCGCGCGATCCGTCTCGACGAAACTCAGGCGGTTGCCTTCGGCAAAAGCGGCATCGACCGCACGCACGGACGACGTCGTCGAAACGCGGCCCCGTCGCTTGCCCCGGTCGGCGAAGACCGCGTCTTCATCGGATTCGCAAGGCTCGGTGTTTCGGCAAGCTTCGACCGCGTCGCTGGCCTTGCCCGCGTCGGCTGAAATCGCGACGCCGGTGCCACCGACGCGTCGCGCCGCGGACACTTGGTTGCCCAGCGGAACGGCGCTGTCGAAAGAAAAGGAAGCCCGCAACCGACTGGACACGGCGACGGAAGATTACGGGGTGAAAGCATGGGCCAGTGCCGAAGCGTCGGCATGGTCGGCGGTCGATTCGGCCTGCGAGGCGATCGACCGTCAACGACAAGTCGCCGGCGAAAATCGGTTCGCCACCGCGGCGCTGCGGGCCGCCCGCGATGCGATTCGTGAGGCCGCCGACTTTGCCGGTCCGTACGCGTCCAATGACCCGGTCGTGCTGGCCCGACTGATTCGTTCGCATCGCACCGAAGTGATCGACGTCGAATCGGGACCCGCCGTTTTGGCCGACTTGACGACCGCCGACGCGGCGGATCGCTATTTGAACGAGGCCCGGCGATCGTTGGGGTCGATCGCGTCGAAGAGCTTGATCGCCGCCCAGGCCTTCGACTTGCTCGCCGCGATCCACGAAGCCCGCGACGACAAGACGGCGCTCGCAGGGCCGATCTCGTTGTGCCTCCGCCGCGCGGCATTTCAAGGCCAAAGCGACAACGCCGAACTTGCGAAGAAACTCGGACACCAGTTGGCCTTGGTCGGGCTGTACCAGGAATCCGGTTTCGCGCTTCGGCGGGCTTGCCGAGTCGCCCCGACGCGTGAATCACTCCAGATGCTCTCGGTCGTCACCGATCGGCTCGGCGACTCGGCGACCGCCGCTCGACTGCTGGCCGACAGCGGCCGGTATCCGTCGGACATCCAAGCCGACGCCGTCCCGCAAGTCATCCGAGTCTCGCCGGAAGCCTTCGCGTCGATGTCGACGGGGCCCCGAGTGATGCCGAACGAAACGGTGATTTCGTCGGCCGCGAGGCCTTGGTCACCGCCGGCGACCGGCGGTGGCGTCCCGCCGCGCGTCGCCACCCGCCCCGGCGACGCGATGCGGACTCCCCCGCCGGCCCCCAGCGCCAATCCCATTCGCCGTGCCTTGGATTCGATCGGACGATTGTGGTGAACCAGCCTTTCAGATTTGCTTGCGACCGGCGACACGACACGGACGTCCCGTCGACGACGCGGATGGCGGTGCGTCGCGGCGTCAGGACCATCGTCGCGGCTTCGGTCTTGGTGATGTTGTCGGCCACACGCGCCGAAGCGCAACATCTGTATGCACCGGAGAACATCCAGACGTCACCGGGTTATTCAGCGGCGACGGCGGCACCGTGTCGAAACGGCGGATGTGGTACCCAAGCCCTCGGCGGATGCCAGAAATGCATGATGGGCGTCGACTGCGCGACCGACTGCGGCGCGGAGGCTCGCTGGACCGACATGCGACCGATGGCGTTCGCACCCTACGGCCCGGGTGGCTACGCCGGCCCAGCTCGGCTGTCCCACGTGGCCGAATATCACCTGCGTCCGGGCGACCAGATCCGCGTCATTTATCTGGTCACACGGCGACAAGGCGGCGGATCTTATCGCCTGACGCCCGGCGACGAAGTGTTGATCGAATCGTTGCAAGACACCGACTTGGTGCGGGGAACCTTGGAACGCGGCTTGCAGATTCAACCCGACGGGACGCTGACGGTGCGTCTGTTGGGGCAAGTCCAAGCGGCCGGGCTGACCATCCGACAGCTTCGCGAGAACCTGGAACAGCAGTACAAGAAGTATTACGACGAACCGGCCATCGACGTCACGCCGGTTCGCACCAACACGCTGGCCGAAGACATCCGCTCGGCCGTCGCGGGCCAGGGCGGATTCAATCAACAGAACATTGACCTGACGGTCATGCCCGACGGCAACATTCGTTTGCCGGGATTGGGCGCGGTGTGCGTGCAAGGGTTTTCGCTTTCGCAACTGAAACGCGAGATCAATTTGCGGTATTCGCAAATCGTCGTCGGTCTGGAAGCCGAGCCGATCTTGATCGCCCAAGCCCCGCACCTCGTCGCCGTGATGGGCCAAGTCGGCAATCCCACCCGGATCCAGATCGATACGCCGACGACGGTGCTCGGGGCGATCGCGGCGGCGGGCGGGCATTTGCCCGGCGGAAACCTTCGCCAAGTCGTCGTCTTTCGCCGGGCCGCGGACTGGCGACTGGTTTCGACGGTGTTGGACCTCAACGGGGCGGTGCTGGGCAAACGGCCCACCCCGGCCGACGAAATCTGGGTCCAGGACGGCGACGTGATCATCGTGCCCGATAAACCGATTCAGGTCTTCGACAACTTCGTGCGGCAAGTCTTCACCGAAGGCATCTACGGGGTGGTGCCCTTCGGCGGGATCACCTTCGACGCCAACCGTTAGCGGAAAAACCGATGACGCCGGTCGTTCCGATTGGGTCAAGTTTATCAGCAGACTTGGCCGATAACCGATGGGGGAGAAACCACGTCGATGAGCCTATTCGGAACCATCCAGCAGTCCAACGGAGCGTTGCAGGCCGCGCAAATCGGCTTGCAAGTCGTCGGCAACAACATCGCCAACGCCAACACCGAAGGCTACATCCGTCAGCGTTTGGAACTGACGCCCGCCGCCGCGGTCCGGCAAGGCGGTCTGATCAAGGGACAAGGCGTCCGCCCGACCGGAATCACGCAGGTCATTGATCAAGCGCTTGCCGAACGCATGTTCAACGCCGGCACCGCCCTCGCCGGCGCCGAGACGCTCGAAAACGCTTACAGTCAACTGGAAGAGATCGCCAGCGAATTGGACAATAACGGGCTGAATCGACAGCTCTCCACCTTCAACAATTCGCTTCACGAGTTGTCGACGCAGCCCGGTGATTCGTCGATGCGCGAGTTCGTCGTATTGCAGGGCGAAGCGTTGGCCCGCACGCTTCAAGGGACGCGTCAACAAGCCCTCGATCGCCAGATCGCCGTCGGCACCGACTTGGATGCGATCGGGACGCAGATCAACCGGCTGACCGAACGGATCGCGAGGTTGAACGTGGAGATTGCGACGGTCGAAGGCGGCGGGCTTGTCGGCAGCGATGCGACGGGACTGCGCGACCAACGCTATCGCGACTTGGAAGAATTGGCGACGTACGTCGACGTCAACATCCAAGAACAGGCCTCCGGCAACGTCAACGTGTTCGTCGGCGGCGACTATTTGATCACTAACGGCATTCACCGCGAGGTCTACACGGCGTCCGGCGGCAACGACGGTGGCCGGCCCGAAATCCGAATCGTCGAAACCGATGCCCCGCTGCAAGCGACCAGCGGAAAGCTGGGCGCGGCGATGCAAGCCCGCGACGGCATCTTTGGCGACTACATCACGCAAATCGATCGGATGGCGTCCGGTTTGATCCGCGCGGTCAACGAAGTCCACTCGCAAGGCCAAGGCCGCAAAGGCTACGACTCCCTGATCTCGGACACCCGAACCGAAACCGGCGTGCCGCTGGAATCCGCGGGGCTGCCGTTTTTGCCACGCAACGGGACTTTCGATCTGGCGGTCGTCGATCTGGACGGACAAGCCATCTCCAACCACCGCATCGACGTCCGGATGCTCGGCCAAGTCGGCGACTCGACGATCCAGTCGATCGCGGACCAGATCGACGCGATCGACGGACTGTCGGCCGGGGTGACCAACGAAGGGCGTTTGAAGATCTCGTCGGAATCACCGACCTCGCAATTCGTCTTCGGCGAAGACACGAGCGGTTTCTTGGCGGCCGCCGGCATCAACAGTTTCTTTACCGGGACCGACGCCAAAAACATCGGCGTGAACAGCCTCCTGGTCGCCGACCCGGATCACTTGGCCATCAGCCGTCAGGGCATCGGCCAAGACACCGACGTGCTGACCGACTTGGTGGACTTGGTCGACCGGCCGCTGGAGGGTCTGGACGGCCGCAGCGTTCGCGGCATCTACGAACAAACGGTCGCCGGCCTCGGGCAAGAGATCAGCCTGCAGCAAAGTGCCACCGAGGGTCTGCGAAATTTCCACGCGACGCTGCAGAGCAAGCACTTGGCGATCACCGGCGTCAACATCGACGAAGAATCGATCAAAATGATCGCCTACCAAAGGGCCTTCCAAGCCAGCAGCCGCGTGATCTCCACCGCGGCGGAAATGCTGGAAATTCTGGTCAATTTGTAAACGTGGGCTCGCCCGGGCGGGAGCGCCAACGCCGGCGAATCTCGACCCCCGGGAGGTTCAACCGCAGCGAACGCCTTTTGGTCGCCTTTGCGGTGTGAACCCAATTCGCTAATCTGCGGTCCGTTGATCAGATCGGAAGATCCGATCGACGACGTCGGCCCCCCCGTCGACGGAAAATCGAGAGTGTAGCTCAGTCGGTAGAGCAATGGACTTTTAATCCATTGGTCCAGGGTTCGAGTCCCTGCACTCTCACTTCTCCGGTCCCTTGACCGACCTTTCCCGTTGCCGTTCTTCGATGACGCGCTCGGGCAGGGCGGTTTTGCGGGGCAAGGCGATTTCCGATGACATCGCCAAGCTCGTGAAAAACGAGATCATCGCGGCACCGGCCAGCACCGCGTCGATCCAAGCCGGCAGGACGTTCGGGTCCTCGCTGAGTGTCCATGCCCAATTGGTGATCTGCCACGGCGTGTACCGGAAGCTGAAGGAGTCCGACAGATACAAGCCGATCGAGTAGGGGATGATCGCGGCGAGCACCGCGACGACGACGACGGCCGCCAAGCCGAATTCGACGCGAACGTTCTGGAACTTTCGCACAAAGAAAACCAGCCACCGGGCGGCCACCAGAAAAACCACCGCATAGGCGAGGAACTTCGACGCGAACGGGCCCAAAAACGACCAGTCGCCCCGGGGGAATCCGACGCCGCGCGCGCCGACCGGCTGCGAATCCAGATATTCCAACGCGATCATCCCCGCGGCGGCAACCGACAGCAAACCGAGGCATCCGAAGATCAGCCCCGTCGCCGGGCCCGGTGTCAGGAACGTCCACGTCATTCGCGCGACAAAGCTGCTCGGCAATTCTCGACGGATTCGCGGTGTCATCGCCGGTGATTCGGCCACCATCATCGCGGCGGCGGCCAGCCACAGTATTCCCAACACCACGAACGTCGGAACCGCGAACACCAGCGAAACCTCTTCGAAGGCAACCACCCCGAACGCCACCAACGCGAACATCACCGCCGTCAGCAACAGCAGCGCCAAACGCAACCGCGTCGATCGATTCTCGCTTTCCGGCGTCAGCATGACCGCCGTCGTCGTGATCAACAGGTTCGCCGCGGCAAAGCTGGTCAGCAAGGTGAACACGATCGCGTAACCGATCAAGTCGGCCTCGAAAGGAATGCCGTACAGGATCATCGTGATGCAAGCGCCGCCGATCACGTACTCGCCGACGAGCAGCATGCCCAAGACCAACAGCAAACTGAAGATACGCCCGCTGCGAGAACGGGACTGCGGCGCGAAACAGAGCGCCGCGACCGTCAACATTCCCCCGGAAACGAACAAGAACGCCATCACGATCAACAGCGTCGGCAAATCGATGCCACGCAGCGTGTAAGCGAACGCCACGCACGGAAACAAGGCGACGAAGTACAGCGTCATCTGCAGGCCGGCGCTGGCCAGCTTTCCCAGCACGATCTGCCAAGGGCTGAGAATCGAGATCGACAACAGTTCCAGCGTCCCGTCGTCCAGTTCCGATTCCAAAGAACGATACGCAGCCAACGGCACCACCAACAACATCGGCACCGCCAATACCACGTAGTAGCCGACCAGCATGAACGGCGCGGTCGGCGCGGTGTAAATCTGCGGCATCCGCATCAGGCTGCCCACGACGGTCCAGCCGAACGCGGCGACCAGCAACAGACTGAACGTGATCAAAAACTGCCGACTCTTGAGTGCCTGCCGCGTCTCCTTGACCAAGATCGGGTTGACCAAATCTCCGAACCGTAGGCACCAGTCATCCAACGCGGCCAACCAGGCGGGACCGCCGGGCCGAGGAGTCGTTGCTGCCGGCGAAATTGTGCTCATTCGATGTCCCCGCGAATTCCAAACCTAGATAGGCACTGAGCTTAGCAAGCTCCCACCGGCCGCATCGGCACGCGGAAAAAAACTTGATCGGTCGTGCGTCCGAGTTCGGGTCGTAACAGCCGATGCCAAAAAATTTGACAAACTGACGACAACCTGTCCCAGTTTGGGTATGCACGCCTGTCTAACTGATGCTATTCTGTGCATTATCAAATTGACTTAATTGGCGAGCCTGAAATGGTGAGCCGTGCACCTATCAAATGATCGATAGCGGAAGGATTGCGGATGAGTACGGCACAATTGACTGATCGCCAACAGAACGTTTACGACATGATTCGCGGGTTGATCGTGGACCGGGGTTACGGCCCGACGGTCCGCGAAATCGGCGAACATTTCGGCATTAAAAGCCCCAACGGCGTGATGTGCCATCTGCGGGCCTTGGAACGCAAAGGCTTGATCACCCGCAGCCCGAACAAATCTCGCGCGATCGAATTGACATCGTCGGCGGACCGTAGCGGTCACGCGCTTCCGATGGTCGGGATCGTGGCGGCCGGCCCGACGACGTTGGCTTTTGAACAGAATGAACGCATGGACATCGGACAGATGCTGTTCAGTGATGATCGGTTCATGTTGCGAGTCTCCGGCGACTCGATGATCAACGCGCACATCGCCGATGGTGATTACGTCGTCGTCGCTCGCCGAGAAAACGCCGAACCGGGACAGATCGTCGTCGCCCAAACCCCGGAAGGCGAAGCGACCCTGAAGTATTGGTATCCCGAATCCGGACGGATCCGCTTGCAACCGGCCAACGATCAAATGGAACCGATCTATGTGAAGGAAGCCAAGGTCATGGGCGTGGCCGTCGGCGTCGTCCGCACCAAAATGTAAGCCCGGGTAAAATGGACGCCCGGCCAAGGGCGTCAGGCCGGGGTCCCGAGCGAGAGCTTTTCGATCAGGTTTCGTCCTCAGTCGTTCGACCCCAGCTCCGCCAATTTTTTCGGCACTTCGATCGATGCCCTGCCGCGGATCGTCTCGTCGAACGCACCAGACGCGGGCGTTTCGTCCAAATTGATTTCGATCCGCCGGCAATCCGGGCGAGTCTGGCTGACGATGCCTGCCGCCGGATAAACGACGCCGGAAGTCCCGATCGCCAAGAAAACGTCCGCGCGGGCCGCCGCCCTTTCGATCCGATCCAAACCGATCGGCATTTCACCGAACCAGACGACGTGGGGACGCAGTCGGCCTCGCAACCGCTCGTCGATCGGATCGGCCGGATGCGGAGTCTCGACCGACAGGTCGCCGTGCCAGTCGAACAGGTCGCCCGTGTCGACACAGCGAGCCTTCAACAATTCACCGTGCATCGGCAAGACGTTTCGGCTGCCGGCCTGCTGATGCAAATCGTCGATGTTCTGCGTCACCAGCAAGAAATCTCCGTCGCGGTGGTTCTGCTCGAATTCGGCGAGCGCGACGTGGGCGGCGTTGGGACGGATCGAAGCCTCCTGAAAGGCTCGACGCCGTCGGTTGTAGAACTCGTGCACCAGCGACGGGTTCGCCGCGAACGCTCGCGGGGTCGCGACCTCTTCGATCGAATGGCCTTCCCACAAGCCGTCGCTGCCACGAAAAGTCGGGACGCCCGATTCGGCCGAAATGCCGGCGCCGGTTAAGACAAGCACATTCATCCCGACTCTCCTGTTCGCCTCGCGGTTGCGTCCGGTTTTACGCTTGCGGCTCGGTCATGCTCCAAGGATCCAGGGCTTCGGTCAGTTGGTCATCGGGCAAGATTTTCTCGGCCCGGCAGAGCTCACGAATCGTGCGGCCTTCGGCAAAGGCTTGCTTGGCCAGCTTGGCGGCCTTGTCGTAACCGATCAGCGGATTCAGCGACGTGCACATCGACAGGCTTTGCTCGACGGCCTCTTCGCACTTCGCCTCGTTGGCTTCCATGCCCGTCAAGCAGAACTCGACGAACGCATCACATCCGCCGGACAGCAACTCGATCGACTCCAGCGAGGTCTGCGCCATCACCGGCATCATGATGTTCAACTGAAAGTTACCGCCTGATGCACCGGAGGTGGTCATGCACGCGTCGTTGCCGATCACACGGGCACAAAGCTGCATCATCGACTCACACATCACCGGATTGACTTTGCCGGGCATGATGCTGCTGCCGGGTTGGCGGCTGGGCAAAGCGATTTCGTAGAAACCGCAGCGTGGCCCGCTGCCCAGCCAACGAATGTTGTTCGCGACGTTGAACAAGGTTTGAGCGATGCACTTCAGGTTTCCGTGGGCCTGCACGAGGGCATCCCGCTGGGCGTTGGCTTCGAAATGGTTTTCCGCTTCGACGAAAGCGACGCCGGTTTTTTCGGCCAAGACCTTGGCGACGCGACCACCGAATTCGGGATGCGTGTTGATCCCGCTGCCGACCGCGGTTCCGCCGACGGGCAATTCCAAGACGGCGTCGCGAGCCTGTTCCGCCCGCCGGACGGACAATTCGATTTGGCGGGCGAAGCCCCCGAATTCTTGACCCAGCCGCAGCGGCGTGGCGTCCATCAAGTGGGTCCGTCCGATCTTGATGACCTTGTCCCACTGCCGTGCCTTGTCGGCCAAGTCGGCGGCCATTTTTTGCAGGCTCGGGATCAGCTTGGTGTGAATCTGTACGGCGGTGGCGACATGGATCGCCGTCGGAAAGGTGTCATTGGTGCTTTGCCCCATGTTGACGTGGTCGTTGGGGTGGATCGGCTTTTCGGCGGCCATGCGATCGCCGCCGTGGATCTCGATCGCGAGATTGCTGATCACCTCGTTGACGTTCATGTTGCTGCTCGTTCCGCTGCCGGTCTGAAAAACGTCGACGGGGAACTGGTCGGGCAATTCGCCGGCGGCGATGGCCTCGGCCGCCTTCAACATCGAAACGACTTGGGCGTCGTCGAGAGGTTTTTTTCCGCTGCCGGTCAGTTTTCCGAGGTCACGATTCGCCACGCCGCAAGCGTACTTGACCCACCCCATGGCCCGGATCATCGCCGGCGGCAGTCGCCAACCGCTGATGGGAAAATTCTCGACGGCTCGTTGGGTCTGAGCGCCGTAGTAGGCGTCGACGGGCACGCGGACTTCACCCATGGAGTCGCGTTCGGTTCGAAAATCGGTCATGGCGGATTGATGGAGATTGGAAAGGAGGTGGTGCCGAACGTCGGCAGCCCCCCAAGATCCTCAATTCGCCGGCCAGGGAAAGGGGAGAACGCGAAACGCCGCACCCCGACGGCTCGCCGCCCCGGGGGATCTTCGCCCCGGGGGATCTTCGTCGGGGGCGGTACCTGCCGGTCGTTTTTCTCAGGCGGCCGATCGTCGCTCGGTGGCCGCTCCCTGTTCCGCGACGTCGCCCGATTCGACTCGCTTGATCGATTCATCCTGCTCCGGGGTGGCCCCCAGACCGATCAGCACCTCGATCAACTTGGCGTCCAAGGCTTCCAGCTCGGCCAACGCCTGATCCTGGCGGGCCTCCAACTCTTCCAGCAGTCGCCCGGGAGCCTGTCGGCCGGCCGAGGAGGTCTCCGAATCAGGAAAAGACTTGGAATGGGTCGTCATCGCGCGGCACCGATCCTGGTTTCGAAAGAATCACGCCCCCGGGCATCCGTGCCGGACGACTTCGGGAGCTTGAAAGAACGGATCGACCGTCGACTACACCGCTGGTGACTGACGGCGCGATCATTCCAGTCCGCGAGACCAGGAAAGCTGTGCCGTTTCGGTCGGGACTGACAGTCGCGGGAACAGATCGCACAAAAAGTGGCCCGGTGCAGTCGATAACCATTGCCAGAGCCGGATTTTTCACGCTACACTTCGGGGCTTACCTGCGGCCGAATTGGCGGCGGCAGGTTCATTTCGTCCTTTCGAATCCGGGGAGGTGCGGTACCGATGCAAATTTTGACAGGTCTTACGGAGCAAAAATGGTCAAGTTAGTCGTTCGTGATCGAGAAACGATTCAAGAAGCCGTCCGCCGTTTCCGCAAATTGGTGGAGCGCAGCGGCATCAAAAAAGAAATGCGGCGACGCGAATACTACGAAAAGCCCAGCGAAACGAAGCGTCGCGCGAGACTCCGCGCCGAACGCCGCAGCCGCCGCACCCGCATGCTGGCCCGCTGATCAAGCCTCGAGCCGTTCGCGTTCGGTTCCGAGCTGACAGTCTTTTTTCCCAAGTCGAAAGTAATCGACCGGTCACGACCGGCAACCTTGGGGCGATTAGCTCAGTTGGCTAGAGCGCCTCGTTTACACCGAGGATGTCGGGGGTTCGAGTCCCTCATCGCCCATGGAAATTCGTCCGAGCCCGTAAAACACGGGCTTTTCTTGGGTCTGTCCGTTGCCGGAGCCGGACCGGATCGGACCGCCGGGACGCGGATCGGTCCGCAACTCTGACGAATCCGACGGGCAATGCTCGACCGTCTGTCCGGCATCGGCATGCCCGCCACCGGTTTCTCGCCCGATTGCTGCGGGATAAGTGCCGTTCGCTCCTGGCCTTTTTTGTTTTTCTAAAACGGGCCTGAACCTTCCGAGCCTGCGGCCGGGATTAAACGCAGCTCAATCCGATTTCCGCCCCAGCTTGATTCTGAAGGTCATCTTCTCTTCGGCTCGTAAGATATTCAAGATCACCGTGTCACCCACGTCCTTCACCCTCAAAACTTCTTGCAATTGTTCGAAGTTGCTGATCGACGTTCCGTCGATGGATTCGATGACATCGCCTTTTTTCAGTCCCGCACTGGATGCGGGGCTGTTCGGGGCGACCAAGCGAATCTCGCAGCGGTCCCGGGCGTCCGTTGCGGCAACTCCTAGCAACGCCCGTTCCTCGACGGCGGCTTGATTCACTGTTCGTATTTCACCCGAGACGACGGCAGCGATCGACGCGATCCAGACGGCATGGAGGATCAGTCGCCATGGCCATTGAAGTGGTTTGACAGCCGCGATCGTCGCGGCCATCAGCGGAATGTATAAGAAGAACGAAACGACGGGGGATACGGTTGTCTTCACGAACCCCAGAAACACCAGCACGTGAAGCATGATGAAGATGGTCGCCATCATGGTCGCCGGAAGGCTGATTTCGAGATAAGGAACGACAGTCGCACGGAACGTCTGGTAACGCCGCAGCAACCATCCGGCGAGCAGCGTTTCGAGCATGAACATCGGAACGCAGATCACCGATGAGAGCAGCAAAGCGTTGCCAATGCCCTTCGCCGCGCTGGTGATCTGACGATACCGCACGAGGTTCCATGCCACACGCACTCGGGTCCCTTGTTCTGCCATTTCAAGCTCCGGATACCGACTTCGCAAGCGGGCGGGGATACCCTCACTCGATTCCGCCTGCGCCACTGCCACGAGATCTTGAGATACGGTGTCCATTTCCCGATAGGAAAGTAGCCAAGAGAAACAGACCAAGAACAGGACGGATGTTGCACAGAATCCCGCAAGGCTCCCGGCGATCACATCTGCGGGACGGTTCTTCGGCCGTACAAAGACGGCAACCAAAAGCCCTGCAGTTGTCATCAACAAGACCATCAGCACTTGAAGAATCCCCTTCAACCAAAGCGGAGTGGCCGGCAGGTGCGTTAAAGCAGGTTGCAACTCCCTTGGAAATCGAAGTCCGTCGAGGTTTTCGCCGATCCCGCGAAGAAAGGTGGCAATGTCTGTTTGGAGGGTGGTCCACGAAAATAAGAGTCCCACCAGAATACCAATCGCCGCGGCCCATCCGATCGCGCCGACGTTGTCGGCAATCCAAAAGCGCACCAGGCGGAACAGGCGGGGCGGTTTGGCAGTAATAGGTTCGCCGTGCTGGTAACGCGTTAAGTCATCGCCCAAGGCTTTCGCGGATTCATACCGAAGACTCGGATTCTTTTCCAAGCACTTCAGACAGATCGTGTCCAAATCCGTTGGCACCTTTGGGTTCAACGTCCGTGGCGCGAGCGGCTGTTGTTCAATCACTTGCAATAGCGTGTCCAACGGACTGGCAGATTGAAACGGTGGCCTTCCCGACAGCAAGCAATAGAGGATGGCACCGAGCGAATAGACGTCTGCCAAAGGCCCGACCTCATCGGCCTTGCCGGTGGCTTGCTCCGGGGGCATGTAAGCCGGTGTGCCGAGAATTTGCCCCGTCCCGGTCAGATCGCTGCTCCCCTCCATCCTCTTGGCGAGCCCGAAATCGGTCACCCTCGGCTGGCCGCTCGCGTCGATGAGGATGTTGGCCGGCTTGAGATCTCGGTGCACGACCGAGCAGTCATGTGCATAAGCGATAGCCTGGCAAATCTTCCCGACAAGTTCAGCGGCTTCCGTCGGTGGTAGCGGACCGTCGGCGATTCGTTGGGCAAGGCTCTGTCCTTCGATGTACGCCATCGAAAAATAGTGTTGTCCGTTTTGTTCACCGATCTCAAAGATCGGGACGATTCCGGGGTGGTCGAGCCGTGCCGCCGCTTCCGCCTCGGTGTGGAAACGTTGCACGTCCTTCTCGCCGGCAAACTGACCGGCGAGGATCATTTTCAACGCCACGACTCGGTTCAAATTGACTTGCCGTGCCTTGAAGACGACGCCCATTCCTCCGCGAGCAATCTCTTCCACCAACTCATAGTCGCCGAAGTACCGGACTGTTTGGCCGACCGTCGGCTCACGTTCTGTTCGAAGGAGCGAGGATACCGAGAGCACAGTTTCCCCGCCGTCGCCCGCGGGCGATGCGACAAGCGTAGGTTGCTGACCCGTCTCGGGTTGGGGCGGTTGGATCGCGGCTTCGCTTCTCGCGTCCGAGACCATGCGATCGTGAGCGGCAAAGAATTCCTTGAGAGAATCGGCGTACTCTGAATGCCGCTCCAGGAGAGCGTCACGATCGACCGGCTCCCCGCGAGTTTCGGCATCAAGAAATTCTGCGATCAATTTTCCCAGAATATCGTCGTTGCCGCTATGCTTTTCTGAGTTCATGTTTCTTGCAGTCGATTGGTGATCCGTTGAAAACGCTTCCTCGCAAATCGAAAGCCTCAACCACGATTGCGGGCGGCGACAGCGTTATAGAGACTATCCCCGATCGCCCGTGCGTCTCGTCATAAGGAAAGGCGGACAAAAACGTGGATACCTTCGCGGCCAGTCTTTTCCTGGAACGATTAGGCGAATTTCGTCCCTACCTGCGCGTGCTCGCCGGGATGCAGCTCGATCCGATGCTCAAGAATCGCATCGATCCGTCCGATGTCGTCCAGCAGACGTTACTCAATGCGCATCGCGCGGCGTCTCAATTCCGTGGCACATCCGATGCCGAGTTCGCCGGTTGGCTTCGACAAATCCTTGCCCACGAACTGACACGCCAGATGCGTGACCATTGTCGTGCCCGTCGTGATGTGACGCGTGAGCGATCCATTCAACACGCACTCGAGGCTTCCTCGCTAAGATTGGAGCAGATACTGATTGACGACGCCGTTGCGCCTGATTCGCTGGCGAGTCGCAACGAACGGGCGGTACAGATCGCCAAAGCATTGACGTCCTTGCCGGATAGGCAGCGTGAAGCGATTGAACTTCACTACTGGCACCACCATTCGCTGCAAGAAATCGCTGATCTGCAACAGAAGAGCAAATCGACAGTCGCCGGAGCTATTCGTCGCGGACTCAAGGCCCTGCAGTCCCGACTCGACGGGAGTGACTCGCCACCGACGTGAAATCGGGGGGAATCGATGAATCCCTTCATTCTCGAGCAGAAAGACGGTGCCCAAGGCAATCACGACAATACCGCTTCAACGCATTGGTGCGTCGGCGGTTTCGATGGACTTCGGTCGGACCATCTGTTCTCTTTCCGTGATCGCGTTCTCACGACAGGTTTCGTGTCGACGATGCAGCAGGTCCCCGTCGAGCACTTCGTTCTCGATGCACAGTTGGCGGTCGAGACGAAGGATGGCGTCGCCGATTCGCGGGGGAATTTCGACGGGGTCTGTCGATGCCTCTGATACCAACGCCTCTTGCTTTTCGCTTTTGCCGACACGAAAATCGAACTCACGTTTTGGTTGACTCCGATCTCCTCCCACGAGCTTCATGGCATGCTGCGTCGATTCCGAAAACATCAAGTCACAGCCGGTTTGCTGATCATCGCATTGCTCCTGCCCTCTGCGACGGCGTATTGCGAGCCTTGGAATCCGCAAACCGTGGTGAGCATCCAAGGTGACCGGTTCCTGATCAACGGCAAACCGACGTACGAAGGCGTGACTTGGAAACCGGCCGGCGGTGGCGAGTTCAAAGTCGACGGCTTGCTGCTGAACTCCCGGATGGTTCAGGGCATCTTCGACGACCTCAACCCCGAGACACGCGACCGCTGGGCCTATCCCGACACGAGCGAATGGGACGCCGACCGCAATACGAACGAGTTCGTCGATGCCATGGCCGACTGGCG
>CAYVRC010000041.1:0-33884 GCA_964453205.1 uncultured Pirellulaceae bacterium
CTTTCTTGATCAGCTTGACGACCCAACGAGGATCCAAGTCGATGCAAAAACAGATGCCGTCTCGGTGCTGCGCCAAGTGTTCGACGGCCAAACGCAGTCGACGCGGACCGCTGGGACCGAGCATCAACCAATTGGCGCCTTTGGGAAAATACTTGTCGGGCAGAGTGTCGCTGAACAGTTCGTAGTCCTTCCAGTGATCTTCGATGACCATGCGGCTCTTGGGGATGCCGGTCGTGCCGCCGGTTTCGAACACGTAGACCGGTTTGCCGGCGTGACCTTGGGGAACCCAACGTCGGATCGGACCGCCGCGAAGCCAATCGTCTTCGAAGTGCGGGAACTTATTCAAATCGGCGAACGACTTCACATCGGTCAACGGATCGAAGTTCAGCTCGGCTTTCTTCTCCAGCCAAAACGGGCATCCGGTGTCGTCGCTGAAGTGCCAGTGAACGGTCTTCAGCGTGTGCTCGTTCAAACGGTCCAAAGCGGCCGACGCCATTTTTTGAACATCGGCATCCACAGAGGTTTCAGCGGTACTCATCTAGGCTCTCAAAGTGCGTTACTGGTGGGGGCGGGAACGCTACCAGTATGACCTGTTGGGAAGCGTTTGACGATCCGTGACCGGCGACGCGGCGGGCAGGCCCCTTTTGCCTTCACCAGACGAACGGCATCGCCCAAAGCGTAGCCTGCGTTCTGATCGCCGGACGCGCGGTCGCTGGGACTGCTCGGATCGGCGACCAATTCGAAGTCAGTCGAGATCATGCGAAATCAGCCGCGTTGCTTGGAGGGATTCAGACCGGCGGCGTGGGGATGCTCGCGCATGAAAAAACCCCGGCCCAGAGCGGGCCGAGGTTTCGTTGTTTTCTGGCAAGCTTTCCGATCCGCTCGGGATCAGGGGCTAAAAGGGCTGACGGGAACCGGCACTTCGCGAATGATCGTACCGCCACCGCCGTTGTCGTCATCCGAGGCGATCGCGGCGATCACGCCACCGATCCCGGCCAGCGCGGCGATTCCGCCGAGTCCGCCGCCCCCGAATCCGCCACCGCCGCCACCGGAGAACCCGCCGCCACCGGCGTATCCGCCGTAGCCGCCACCGGCCAAAGGCGTTCCGAAGCCGTCGGTCACGATTTCTTCGCCGATGATTTGTTCACCGACGACTTCGTCGCTGATGATGACTTCCTGGGCGATCGGTTGCGGATCACAGACGATGACTTCTTCGACGCAGGTCACGACTTCTGGCATCGGGGCACATTGAATCTCGAACTGCGGGCAGCAACAGCAGGCGTCACCGAAGGCAGTCACGAACGTGTAACCGTTTTCGTTGGGCGTCATCGCGGTTTTGGTGATCAGATTCTCGTCGATCAATTCGAAACCCGTCAGTCCCATGCCGCCGGCCCCCACGGCCAACAAAGCGTATTCACCGGGGCTGAGTTTTTCGATGCGGAATTTGCCGTCTTGATCCGTGACGGTCCTTGCCACTTCGGCACCGTTGCGAATCACAAAAACGTTCGTGCCGCCGGCCCCTGCCAAGTTGCCACCGGTCGCCCCGGCCAAGCTGATCTGCCCGGTCAGGCCGCCGTCGTCCTGGGCGACTCGCGAGTAATCTTCGCCGTTGACCCGCGGGGACAGCTTGTTCAGGTCGGCTTCGGTGATCGACAGAGCGGAAGCCTTCGTCGCGGGCGGCAGGTACCGGACCACCGCCATCTTCACCAAGCTGTAGTCGATCGAAGCGACGGCGATTTCGGCTTCGCCGGCGAACATGTCCGCGTCATCGGCCTTCGGGTCGATCAAATGCATCGCCACGCACGCGAACACGCCTTCGCCGCGAGCGGTCAAAGCGAACACGCCCGGGCGGACGTCGGAGATCTTAAAGCGGCCGCTGTCGTCGGTCTGCGTGGTCAAGGTTTTGCCGTCCGCATCGGTCAATGCCAACGCGGCGTTCTTGACTGCTTGAGCCGCACCGTTCTCCGTCGGCAATACCAAGCGACCTACAAGTTCGCCGTCCGCAGTGGGACGAACCCACTGATTCGCGGTCAAATGGTTCCGGGTCAACTCCACGGCGGGAGCGGCCGAAACCATGCCGATCAGTGCGAGCATGGGAACTACAAGGAGGCGTTGCATGGGGGAAATCTCGAGTGTTATGCAGGTCTGCAAGGACGCTTCGGTGTGAAGCTGGGTAATCCACGTACGTTTCGATAGTAAATAGCGGCAATGCCGATTTCAACGGGGCAAGCCGGGAATGCTCGTGAAAAATGCGAGGGAGTTCCACCCCCTCTCCACCGAGGGTAATCCATCGACGAGGCGAAATCTCCCTTTTTTGCCTCTTTAAGGACGCTTTCCGGTCTCCTTCGTTCTCAAGAAATCGCAAAAAGATGGCCAAGTCTTCACGCATGAAATTATGAAGAAGGTTCTGGACACTGCGGCGAGGCGGGCCCTGCGTCACGTCACGCTTGCACGACGTGCCGAAAAAGGGTCAGGTTTGCCCGCCATGAAACCGCCTGACCCGAACCCGCCTGACGCGAACCCGCCTGACGCGAACCCGCCTGACCCGAACCCGATGCCCGCGAACCCGGCCCGCCCCACCAACCCGCCGGCCCGCCCCGCCAACCCGTTCGCACCGACCGTCGATCTGATCGAATCGGATCGAGGCGTTTTCGGGGACCACGCGGCGTGCCTGCGGCGAAGTTTGCTGTACCGGGTCGTTCAGATTCATCAGCCCATCGAGGCCGTTTTTCTGTACGACGGCTGGTGGTTTCGCCAAAAAATTTTGGTCGACGGCCGCATCGTCTGGTTTCGCATCAGTTGGCTGACGATCCACCGCCGAGCGGAATTCGAACTGCCACCGGAGATCGATTCACGACAGCGACGTTGTCGCATGGAGATCGACTTTTCACGCGCCTTGTTCATTCGGCGGTTCCGACTGTGGATCGGTGACACGCTGGTCTACGACGAGATCAACTAGCGACCGGCGAGCCGGTCACGAGGCGGCCGGCATGCCGGAATCCCCCGGCGACGCCTCCGGGTTTTCCGCCTCCCGCGTCCCCGGATCGAGTTCGTGGTTCAGTATTTCCAGCAACGTTTGCAGAAACACGACGACCATCGGCCCGACCAGGATCCCGATCGGCCCGAACACGCTGACACCGCCCAGCACGCTCAGCAGCGCCAACAGCGGATGCAACTGCGAACGGCCGTGCAAGACGAAGACTTTGATCACGTTGTCGATCGACGAGATGACCAACGTCCCGTAGATCGCCAAAAAAATGGCCGCCCCCCATTCCCGCTCGACCGCGCCCAGCCAGATCGCACAAGGCAACCAAACCGACGCCGCCCCCAGAAACGGGACCAAGGCCATCACGGTGGTGACGAAAAACAACAACACCACCGAGCCGAAGTCCAAGAAGTAATAGGCGACCGCCGCCGAGACGCCCTGCGCGAGCGCGCTGAGCACCGACGCCAACACGACCGCCCGACTGGTCCGATCGAACTCCAACAACAACTGCCTTTCGTAGGAATCGTCCAAAGGACTGAGCCGCATCAAGGTTCGCATCATGGCGGGACCATCGATCAGAAAGAAATAGACCGAGATCACCATGACCAAGATGCCGACCACCAGCGTGAACAGAAAGCCTCCGGTACGGCTGGTCAGTTGAACGAATCGCGGCTGCAAAACTTCGCGGACACTGCGAATCAGGCCGTCGATCTCTTCGTCGCTCAGGTTGGCCGCCAACCGCAGCGGTCCCCACATCGAACCTCCCAGCAACTTCTGCATCCAGATTCGGATGTCTGCCGCGGCGGCCTCGGCGCCGCGTTTTAACTTCTCTTGGGCGTCCAGGTCCTCGACGTACGACAGCGGCGCCGACTGATCGGCCCGTGCGTTTTGCCAAGCCGCCACGTCGGCAATCAACCGGTCCAGCGTCTCCACCGCGTCCAGACTCTCGGACCGCGTGGCGGCCAAGACCGCTTCGCCGAACGAATCGTCATTTTGAAGCGACCCCAAAATGTCCTTGGCTTGCAACAGATCCGACGTGTCAATCTCCGCGGCGCTCTCGGTTTGCAGATCGGTTACGATTTCATCCAGCCGCCGAAAGTACTCCGGGTGCGGGACCGCCAACGACGTCTGTTCGCGGCCCCGCTCGATGGCTTGCTTCAAGCTGCCCGAATCGATCTGTTTGAGTGCCGAAGCCAACTGGCCCGCCGCGATCGACAACAAAAACAGGATCGGCATCAGCACGATCGTCAAAATCAAGCCCGTCGTCGCGACCGCCGACGACCGTCGCTTGCCGCGAAGTCGCCGAAGAATCCACTCGTGAACGGGGCGAAAGATCACCACCAACAATGCCGCCAAAAACAGCGGCACGAAGAACCCCGCCATCACCCGGTAGAACAAGAGCCCCACGCCCAAGATCCCCAGCATCAACACGACCACGGACATGATCCGAGCCAGCGAAGGGAACGAATCGAACAGGTTCTGCGTCGCGACCTCCTTCGCCGCCTCCCCCGCGGCGGGGTCCCGGATGACCTCGATCGCATCCTCCGCGGCGGCCGGATCCCCCGGGTCCTCCGGCGGCGGCGTTGGATCCGGCTTGGCGGCGCGGCGATTCTTCGGATTCTTCATGGTTCAGCGTCGAGCGTGGGAATCTGCCGGGACGAAAAATTCAATGACTCTGCCGCGTCGGTCACTTCGATTGGCTCCGATGAGGCTACCACCGGGGCGCGAGATTGTGGATGATCCGGCTCCTTCTGCAAAGACGAACGCGTGTCCGCAAACGAATCTCCCCAACGATCACGTCTCGCCTGGTTGCCGATCGCGCGACGGATCATCGGCGTTTTGGTCATCGCCGGATTGGCCTGGGCGACGAACCAGGCGATCGTCCAGTGGCGAGATCAGGTCGCGGCGATCGACGACGAAGTCTCGGAACTGGAAACCGAAGTCGCGAATCTTCGCCGACGGATCGCGGCTTCGGAAAACGCGTCACCGTCCGGGGAAACCGACCCGGACGATGCGTTTGACGGACAGGCCCCCGAACCGGCCTCGCCGCCGCGAGACCGACTCGACAAGCTGTCGCTGCGGTTGGAGGCGGTGAGCCGCAGCCGGCCCCGGCTGGCGAACTTGAATTGGCGACGCATTGCGTTGGCGGCGGTGATCTACGCGATCGGGCTGTTCCCGCCGGCGTGGCTGCTTCGCCAAGCGATCCGTTCGATGGGACAGACGTGCCGGCTGCCGACGGTCGTCGCCGCACAGCTTCTCGGTCACGCCGGCAAGTACGTCCCGGGCAAAGCCATGGTTGTCGTCCTCCGCGTCGGCGCGATGCGTCGCGGCGGCGTGGCGGTGTTACCGGGCACGGTGGCGGTATTCGTCGAAACGCTGATGATGATGGCCGTCGGCGGGTGTTTCGCCGGCGTGCTGCTGTGGTTCTTGCCGGCACCGGACTGGATACGGTACGCGGCTTTGCTGGTCGCCGTGATCGCCGGATTGCCGACGCTGCCGCCGATCCTGAATTTGGTGATCGCAAAGGTCGTCGGCCGTGGGGGTGACGCCGAAGCCGTCGCGATCCCCCGAGGCCGGGCCGGATCCGAGTTGTTCCTGGCCGGCTGGGGCTATTCGCTGTCGGCCTGGATCGCCATCGCGACGTCGTTCGCGCTGCTGGTGACCGCGTTGCCGCTGCCCGGCGGGGAAACCGCCGGATCGTCCGTTATGATGGGCGCAGACCGGCTGGGTTTCGCCTGTGCCGCGGCGATCAGCTTGGCCATGGTCGTCGGTTTTGCTTCGCTGATCCCCGGCGGTGCCGGCATTCGCGAACTGGTGCTGACCACCATGCTGTCCCCGGTCATCGGAACGCCTCACGCTTTGCTGGCGGCCGTCGCCGTCCGAGCCTTGTTCCTGGTCGTCGAATGCCTGACCGCCGCCGCCGCCTGGGCCTGGCTTGAAAAATTCACCCACACGAACGACCGATGAATCGAGAAACGCTGACCACCGACCGCCCCGCCGACGATCAACCGGCAGAGGACCGACCCGCCGACGGTCGACTCGCCGGCGGATCCGACGAGACGATCTCGGTCGTCGTCCCGACGTTCAACGAGGAAGCGTCGCTGGAGAGACTTCACGACGGCATCACGACGGCGATGAAGGAGGCCGGGGCCGCCTACGAGGTCATCTTCGTCGACGACGGTTCCAGTGATTCGTCGTGGAAGGTCATCGAAACCATCATCTCCGTTGACGACCGCGTCCGCGGGATCAAGCTCCGCCGCAACTTCGGCAAAGCCGCCGCGTTGGACGCCGGCTTTCATGCCGCCGGCGGACAGATCGTGATCACGATGGATGCGGACTTGCAAGACGACCCCAAGGAGATCCCTCGTTTCCTGGAAAAGTTGCAAGCCGGTTTCGACGTCGTCAGCGGATGGAAAAAAGTTCGTCACGACCCGTGGCACAAGGTCCTACCCAGTCGCGTCTTTAACCGCCTGGTCAGCGGCCTGACCGGCGTTCACTTGCACGACCACAACTGCGGCTTCAAAGCCTACCGACATCAGATCTTTGACGAAGTCCGCTTGTACGGGGAACGACATCGCTTCGTCCCGGTCCTGGCGGCCGAGCGTGGCTGGAAGGTCGGCGAAATCGAAGTCCTGCATCACGCCCGACCGTTCGGACAAAGCAAGTACGGGGTCTCGCGATTGCTGAAAGGTTTTCTGGACCTGCTGACGATCTATTTCGTCACCGTGTTCGGCAAACGGCCGCTGCACCTGATCGGAACCGTCGGCGTGGTTTGCTTCGCCGTGGGAGGCCTGGGCATCACGTACCTCAGCGCCCTGTGGGTGATCAGCCGCCTGAGCGATTCGATCGACGAAGTTCATTTGCACGAGACCGCTATCTTTTATTACTGCATCTTGGCCGTGCTGCTGGGATCACAGTTCATGCTGGCGGGCCTGCTGGCGGAATTCATCGTGTCGAATCAATCCGGCGACCGCCAAGCCTCCGGCATCCGCTCGGCCAGCATCGCCAAAGACATCGGCGGAAATCCGCTGGGCGACGGCAAGATCAGGCCCTGAAACCCGCCGGGGCCGAGAACGCGGCCGAACCGGTCGGGTCAAGCGAACTGCAGACGTGGATCATCCAGCCCCAGACGCTTCATCTTTTTGTACAGCGTGGTGCGGTTGATTTCCAACGCGTCGGCGGTCGCCGCGCGGTTCCAGTTGTGGCGGCGCAGCGACTGCAGAATGATCTGTCGCTCCGGACCCTCCAACGCGTCTCGCAGACTCAACCCCTCGACGTCACCGAGTCGGGGAACGTCGGAACTTTCGGCAGTCGTGACGTGATCGGCGAAAGGATCGCTGACTTTGCCCAAGACCTCCGGAGGCAAATCGTCACAGGTCAACTTGGGACCCTGACCGAGCAGGACGGCTCGCTCGACCACGTTTTCGAGTTGCCGGACGTTGCCGGGCCAAGCGTAGGCCTGCAACCGCTGCATCGCTTCGTGGTCAAAACCTTCGACGTCGCGGCTACAGGTCTCGCGGGCTTCACGCAAAAAATGCTCGACCAACAAGGGGACATCGCCGGCGCGTTGACGCAGTGCCGGCAACTGGATGTTGACGACGTTGACCCGGTAGTAAAGGTCCTGCCGGAAATTCCCCGCGGCGACCTGTTTTTCCAAGTTCTCGTTGGTCGCCAAGATGACTCGCGTGTCGACACACTGCGTTTCGGTTCCGCCCAATTTTTCGAATCGGAACTCTTGCAACACCCGCAACAGTTTGACTTGCATCGCGGGCGTCGCGGTGCCGATCTCGTCCAGGAACAACGTGCCGCCGGCGGACAACTCGAATTTGCCGACCTTGTCGACCGAGGCACCGGTGAACGCACCGGCGACGTGCCCGAACAACTCGCTTTCCAACAAAGTGTCCGGCAGCGCCCCGCAGGCGACTTCGACGAACGGACCGCCGCGTCGCGAACTGCGGGCGTGAATCGCCCGTGCGATCATGCTTTTGCCGGTCCCGTTCTCGCCGGTGATCAAGATCGACGCTTTGGCGTCGGCGACATTGTCGATGACGTCAAAGATTTTCAGCATGCGATAGTCGTGGCTGAGGATGTTCTCCAGCCCGCTGCGACGGTCGAGTTGTTGACGCAGCGTTTCGTTTTCTTTGGTGATCTGGCGCTGAGAGACGGCGCGATCGATCGCCAGCGTCAATTCGTCATCGATCAGCGGCTTGGTCAACAGGTCGAAGGCTCCGGCGCGGACGGCTTGCACGGCCGTGTCCGGCGTCGCGTACCCGGTCATGACCAAGACGGCCGCATCGGGCTGCAGCTTTCGCGACGACGAGATCAAGTCGAACCCGTCGTCGTTCCCCAATCGCAAGTCGGTCAGCACCACGTCGAAGCGGACCGATTTCAGTTCGTGCTGAGCCTGAGGAACACTCGTGGCGACGCACACCTCGTAACCCTGCTGCGACAACCAGTCGGCCATGGATTCCACCAAATGGTGGTCGTCGTCGACTAGCAGCAGAGATAAAGGGGCGGTCATGTGGCCGATCGCGGGTCGCTCGGGAATTGTCGATTTGTCTTTCTTTATCTAGGTCGCTAAACACATCTGGTCAAAAACCCTTTCGATCAAAAGGGTGCCCCGGCCCCTGGACGCACCGTCGACCGCCCCCCGTCCTGGCTGATCCGGCCGCGGCCAAAGGAACGCCCCTAAGTCATTTTGACGACACGACTTAGGTGCGTTACCGGGCTTTCCAAGCGGACGCTTTTGGTGAACAATCGTCGACAGGCGACTTTCACACTTGCCTGGCGGGCGAAAGAGCGAAACGGTTTGTTAACTTTGATGATCGTGGACGACCACGAGGTGATTCGGGACGCCCTGGCGATGATGCTGGGGCCACACGGATTCGAAACGAAGGCGAAATGCGACAGCGGCGGTGCGGTGATGAGCCACATCGATCGGACGGACTTTGACGTCGTGTTGCTGGACGTTCGCTTGCCCGACATGGACGGCTTGGCCGTGCTGGAGCAATTGCGATCGGCCAAGAGCGGCCTGCCCGTGGTGATGTTCAGCGGTCACCAGAACGTGACCTACATCGCCCGCGCGGTCGCGTTGGGTGCGTGCGATTTTTTGGACAAGTCCGCCGATGTCTCGGTGATCGCGACGGCGTTGCGGTGTGCGGCCGACCGGGGGCGTCGCGACGGCCAGAGTTTGCTGGAACGCGTGCGGAGGACCATGCACGCCGACGTCGATCTGGGGGGACTGCCGCCCGAGATGCCGCTGACCTCACGCGAGGCCCAAGTGCTGCGTCACATCGGGTTCGGTCTCAGCAATCGCGAGATCGCCGGATCGCTGGGCATTAGCGTGGAGACCGTCAAAGAACACGTCCAAAACGTGCTGAGAAAAATGAGCGCGAACGACCGCACCGACGCGGCGGTCCGCGCCGTCAAAGCCGGACTGGCGTAGGATCGGTCGGGACCGACCTGTCTCAGACATCGCTAAGCGATCGGTTCCAGCACGTCTCGGCCGACCCACGGTCGGAGCACTTTGGGGACGTTGATGCTGCCGTCGGAGAGTTGATGATTCTCCAAAATCGCGATCATGGCGCGGCCCGTCGCCACCGCGGTCCCGTTCAGCGTGTGAACGAACTTGGTGCCCTTTTCGCCGCTCGTCTTGAAGCGAACGTTCAGACGCCGGGCCTGATAGTCGGTGCAGTTACTGGTGCTGGTGACTTCACCCCATTCGCCGGCGTCCCCGCGACCGGGCATCCAGGCCTCCAGGTCGTATTTGCGATAAGCCGGGCCGCCGAGATCGCCGCTGGCCGTATCGACGACGCGGTAGGGAACCTCCAAGGCATCGAACAAGTCGCATTCGTTTTGCCGCATCTCTTCGTGAATCGCCTCGCTCTGATCGGGCAGGGTGAACGCGAACATTTCGACCTTGGTGAACTGGTGGACGCGATACAAGCCTTTGGACGCTCGACCGGCCGCGCCGGCTTCGGTTCGAAAGCAGTGGCTCAGCCCGCACAACCGGAGGGGCAATTCGGTATCGGCCAGCGTTTGACCGGCCATCATTCCGCCCAGCGTGATCTCGGCGGTGGCCACCAGATTCAGTTCGGTGTTTTCGATGCTGTAGATTTGCGTTTCGGGGCCACGCGGATTGAACCCGGTGCCGTGCAGGACGCCGGTCAACGCCAAGTCGGGCGTCGCGACGGGCGTGAAGTTCCGGTCGCTGAGAAACGCGATCGCAAACTGTTGCAACGCCAAGTCCAGTCTCACCGCCGCGTTGCGGAGGAAATAGAAACCGGAACCGGCCACGCGAGCGCCGCCTTCGAAATCGAACAAGTCGTGCTTTTCGCCCAGTTCCAAATGGTCCAGAGGCTTGAAATCGAATGCCGGCTTGGGCGTCGCACCGATGCCGAGTTCTTTGGCGTCTTCTTCACCGCCGCTGGGCACGTCGGGATGCGTCAGGTTGGGCAGCACGACTTGCAACGCCAGGATCTGTTCCTCCAACGCGTCGTGCTCGCTTTGCGCCGCGTCTTTCTGTTCACGCAGCAGGCGTCCTTGTTCGATCATCGCCTGACGTTCGTCGTTGTCTTTGGCTTTGCCGATGCCCTTGCTGGTTTCGTTGGCGCATCGGTTCAGATCTTCGGCCTGGGCCAATTTCTCCAAACGCTTTCGTTCCAGTTCGACGATGCCCGCGACGTCCGCCGTCACCCCGCGTCGTTTCGAGTTTTCGGCGACCAGGTCGGCGTGTCGGACGATGAACTTGCGATCGAGCATGGGAAAGTCGAAGCGTGGGACGGGGAAAGAAGGGATCCGAGGGGCGGTAACGCTGCGGCGCAGGCTATGACGAAACGCTCAGGCTGCCAATCCGCTGCCAAAGTTCTTTCGACGCCTCGATGCCACGATGAAAGTCGGCCAAGCGAAATTTCTCGTTGGGACTGTGCGCGTTGTCATCGGAAAGTCCCCAGCCCAACAGCAGGCAGTCACAGCGGAGGGTTTCTTGAAACTTGGCGACGATCGGGATCGAACCGCCTTCGCGGATCAACACCGGCGGAGTCCCGAACGCGGCGGCGATCGCGTCACCGGCCGCGGCCATGAACGGGCTGTCCGTGGCCGCCAGCATCGCCGGCGCCCCGTGATCGGGAAACAGTTCGATGCGGGTTCCCGGCATCGTGTGGGCGTCGATGTGCTGACGCAGACCGCGTGTGATCGCCTCGGGATCTTGCCCGGGAACCAGCCGACAACTGATCTTGGCCTTGGCCGTCGCGGGGATGATCGTTTTGACGCCGTCGCCTTGATGTCCGCAGGTCAACCCGTTGACGTCCAGCGTCGGCCGCGCCCAACGTCGTTCGTCGGCCGAGAACCCGGCCTCGCCGAACAAGGCGTCCACACCGATCGCTTCGGCGAACCGCGTTTCGTCCTGGGGCAAGCGTTTCCAGTTCTCGCGTTCTCCCTCGGTCAACGGGATCACGTCGTCATAGAAGCCCGGGATTCGGATCCGGCCGTTCGGATCGACGAGGCTGGAGATCAAATGGCACAGCGCGATGCCGGGATTGGCGACCGCGCCCCCGAACGATCCGCTGTGCAAGTCCATCGCCGGTCCGTGCACCACGACTTCGTAGGTCGCGATTCCGCGGAGCCCGTAGGTGATTGCCGGCTGCCCGTCGGCGTACTGCCCGCTGTCGCTGATCACGACACAATCGCAAGCCAAACGCTCGGCCAAGCCGGGCAACAGCCGCTCCAGGTTTTCGCTACCGACCTCTTCTTCGCCTTCGATCAGGAACTTGACCTGCAGCGGCAGCGGGTCGCCGCGACGGATCCAATCGCAGACGCTGTGGACGTGCGTCAGCAGTTGGCCCTTGTCGTCGGTGGCCCCCCGCGCGTACACATTGCCGTCGCGGATGACCGGTTGGAACGGCGGGTCGATCCACAGGTCGATCGGCTCGGCGGGTTGGACGTCATAATGACCGTAAACCAACGCCACGGGGGCACCGGGGACCGCTGGCGTCTCGGCCAGAACCAGGGGATGTCCGTCGGTGGCAACGGTCTCCACTTTCAATCCCGCCCGCCGCAGTTTTTCGGCCACCCAGGCAGCAGCCGCGGCGGTCTGGTCGTCGTGGTCCGCGTATCCGCTGACGCTAGGAATCCGCAGCCACTCGAGCAGTTCCTCCACATGCCGTGCGGCGTCCGCAGAATTCGGTGTGGCCTGGGAATCGGAAACGGGGTCAATCACCTGAGTATCCTTCTGAAAGCGAAGTCGGGCATGAAGATGTGCGGGTTGGCGAAGAAAAGACGCGTTTTTTCCAGACTCTTTTCGGTACCTTGCCGGATCGCGTTGCGCTACAATGTAGCCTCTCCGGCGAGGGCGGAAACGAGTCCGGCGCCGGCGCGAGTGACTGACGTGATTGACTTGATGAAGGAGCGTGACAGGAATGTCCGACGAACAGACGATGGTGGCCGAACCGGTGGTGCGGCCGAAACAAGCCGAACGAACCAAGCGGAAAAAACAGCCTCGCTACAACGTGGTGCTTTGGGACGATGCGGATCACAGCTACGACTATGTGATCTTGATGATGAAGCAGTTGTTCGCGCTGCCGATCGAACGCGGCTATCAGATCGCCAAGCAGGTCGACCTGTCGGGCAAAGCGATCTGCATGACCACGACGATGGAGCACGCCGAATTGAAACGGGACCAGATCCACGCTTTCGGCAAAGACGAAATGATCGCCCGCTGCAAAGGCAGCATGAAGGCGTCGATCGAACCGGTCGGCGAATGAACCGGTCGGCGAATGAATCGGCGGCCGAGCGTTCGGCGGAAGACCGGCGGATTCGTTAAGCTGTGCGGAGTTCCCCTTTTCCGCACCCCCCCGAGGCCGAAGGCTGTCCGTCATGAATGCTCGTTTTCCTTTCTTTCCCCTGATGATCCAAACGCTGTTCGTTTCGACCGTCCTCGTGATGTCGATGCCGACCGCGACGGGACAAGACGAATCCGCCACGACGACGCAGTGGCATCCGCTCGCCGTCGAAGTCAAAAACATGTTGGGTGATCGATCGCCCGACAAAGTGTTCGTCATGGCGGTCGCGTTGAAAACCGAACCGGGACAAGCGGAAGCTTTGGTCTCCGCGTTTGCCAAAGCGACGCCTTTGACGCGAAAGGAGCCAGGCAACCTCGCTTACCTGCTGTTGCGAAGTCCGACGGAGAAAGATTCGTTCGTGGTTTTCGAACGATGGAAATCTCTGGACGACTTGCAAAAACACCTCGAACAGCCTTACATCGCCGAACTGCTCCGCGCCTTGGAACCGGTCTTGGCGTCGTCGCCGGAGTTGACCGTCATGCATCCGGTCTTTTTCCCGAAAAATAAGTAGCGGCGGTTCGCTGTCTCGATGTACCTACGTGACAACCCGGTCTTACAGCGTGAGTTGCTGGTCAACTTGCGGACGAAGAAATCGTTCTTGCTGTTGGCCGCCTATCAGATCGTGTTGTCCTTGGTCGTCTTGGCGGCTTGGCCGTCGGATCAACGATTGGATCTGACCAACAATCCGCCCTCGGCCAGCAAGTTGGTCAATCTGTTCTTTCTCGGACAATACGTCATCGCCTCGTTGATGGCCCCGAGTTTCGCGGCCGGTGCGATCAGCGGGGAGAAGGAGCGTCAAACTTACGAAATGCTGCTGGCCAGTCCGATGCGTCCCGGCGCGATCGTCCTTGGCAAAATGGTCGCGTCCCTGCTGCACCTGGTGTTGCTGGTCTTGGCGTCGTTGCCGATCATCGCGTTGTGTTTGCCGCTGGGCGGAGTGAGCCTGTACGAAGTCATCGCGGCGTACTTCGGTCTGTTGATGTCGGTGTTGCTGTTCGGCGCGATCGGCATCTTCTGCAGCAGCCATTTCACGCGGACCAGCAGTTCACTGGTCGTCAGTTATTTGGCGATCCTTCCGCTGGTGTTGGCGGCGATCTTGTTTTGGAGTTCGATGGAGGGCAACGGCGAACTGAGGCTGAAGCTGTCGGTCATCGTGATTCCTTCGTTCGTCATCGCCGCGGTGTTTTTGATGTGCGCCGACGCGGCCGGGCGAATGCTTTATCCGCCGGATTTCGGCAGCGAAGGCAAAGAAGTGATCGACTTGGCCCAGGAAGCCGAACAGGCGATCGGGTTGGTGATTCAGCCCGACCAATTCCCCGATCGGCTGTTCGCACCGCCTAAGAAACAGGAACTGATGGCCGACGGAGCGAACCCGGTTTACGACAAAGAAATCCATAGCGAAATCTTTAGCCAGGGCACGTTGATGCTCCGCTTGGTGATCCAAATCAGCATGGTGCTGGCGATTCCGTTGATGGGCTATTTCTTGTTTTTTCACTACGACAAAGCCCCCTGGTTCGTCGTGTATGTGATGGTGTTCAACATGTTGGTCGGCCCGGTGTTCTTGGCGGGCAGCATGACCAGCGAGCGTGAGCGTCAGACGCTGGACTTGCTGCTGACGACGACGCTTTCGCCCTGGCAAATTCTGTCCGGCAAGTTCATCGTCGGGTTCCGGATCTCCGCGGTCCTGACGTCGTTTTTGCTATGGCCGCTGTTGCTCGGCACGATGATGAACGACGGGTTCTACAGCAACTGGAAATCGGTCATCGGAATGTTCGCGATCGTCACGATGATGTGCTTGGTCAACGCCTTCGTCGCTTTGGCCAGTTCGCTGTACCAACGCAGAACGTCGGTCGCTTTGATCCTGACTTACGTCGTTTTGCTGACGCTGTACGTCGGCCCGCCGACGTTGACGGCGTTGGCGAACCTGCTGGACTTCGGGGCGGCGTGGACGCAGCGACTCGTCGCGACGGGCGTGACCAGTCCGTTCTCCACATTGTTCGCTTTGCCTCTGGATCAGAACTTGGTCCGCCGGGGTGACGCCGCGATGCTGAACGAAGGCGACCTGACGATCGTGCTGGGTTACTTCGCGTTCAGTGCGACGTTGCTGGCGTTGCTGGCCGTCGCGATGTGGCTTCGGCTGAACGCGCGACGCGGCTTGTCAGAGTGAATCCGAAACCCGGACGGATCGATCGCAAGCGTTTCACCGACGAGAGACGTTGACCGGCCGACGACTGCTCAGCAACGCTCGGATTTCCGGATCGTTCTCTTTCGCTTCGTGCTGACGAAGGTACGTGTCGATGGTGGTGTCATTGATCGTCGCCAGAATCGAAACCACGCGATGACGGATCCGCCGATCCTGGTCATCCAACAGGAACAACAGCCACGCCCGCGGGTCTTGGTCGGTCGCCGACGCTAGGCCGTCGATCAGTTCCAAGCGACCGGGGATCGACCCGGTGACCAGTCGGCCGGCCAGTTCGATCTGGGCGTCGTTCCATGTTCGTCGCTTCAGTTCCGAGCGAGCCATGTCGCGGAGATCGCCTCGCGGGGATGCCAGGAACTGGACGACCGATTTATTGTCCAGCGTTTCCAGCGGCGAACGCACCAAGTGGGCCGTCGGTTGAATCCCGGCCGCTTCGGGCCGTGCCGCCGCCGCGGGCATCGTCTCTTCGGAAGTCTTTTCGGATGAAGTTTCGCCGGGAACCTGGACGGTGTTCAGTCGCACGTCCATCGGCTCAACGGCCTTCAAGGCGATCGTCGGGGCGTCGTCACGGTTCGCCGCGGCGGCGTCGGCCCGATCGACGGAATCGTCTTCCCAAACGTCCGTCAGCGGCAACGGCCGAATTCTGGCGGCGATCCGCGGGGGCGAATCGGCATCCCGACGGGTGTCAGCTCGCCGATCGGAAACCTCGCCGACGCCGGCTCGTTCCGACAAGGGCTCATCCGTGTCGCGTCCGCTCAGTGACAACCTTTCCAACACGGCCAGGGCATATCGGCCGACTTCGGGATCGCTCGCCGAGCCGATTCGTTTCAAATGAGACAACGACGACTGCACCAATCCGTTGGCCCATGTCGTGCGGTCGCCGGAAAGGGCGGCGGCCTGATCGAAAATGGCTCGCAGTAAAATTTGGTGCCGGTCCGTCGCATCGTCGGGACTTTGCAACGACCAGCCCTTTTGAGCGTCTTGCAACAATTCCAGCGATGCCCGCGCGACGGTCGGATCGGCGTCGGACAACGTGGCCACCAGATGAGGCACCGCGACGACGTCCAGCGAAGCGATGTCGATCAAACGCGACAGTTTTTGTTCGGGCGTCAGGTCGGCGAAGCCCGCGGTGTAGCCTTTCAAGATCCAAGTCTGATGATAACGGTGGATCACCGACACCGCCGACAAAGCCAGCGCGGCGAACAGAATCACCTTGACGGCCGACATCAGCGTTTGCTTGACGCCACCCCGGCCGCGATCAAGCGGAACCGCGAACGGGTTGGGAATCGTGTCGCTGCTGCCCGAGTTCATCGATGGTAAATCTTGGTTGTGGATGCTTCGGCCGACCGCTCCGTCGATTCGTGGGGGGTCGGCCGGGGGATTGTGCGTCGACCGGGCTTTCGATCGCAAGATCATTTCCGAGTTTCACGAGTTTTGCAGATTCCCGGGGTCACGGAGCTCCCCCTGATTCGCTGCACAGCCCGGCGCGGTAATCTATCGTCCTTCCAGGTTTGTCATTTCCACGCGTCCCCAGGGTCGATCAACGATGCCCCGACACTTCCCGATTTCCCTCCTCTCCCTCGTCATGTTGGCGCTCCCCATCGGCTGTTCCAAAAGCGGCAGCGAAAGCGGTGGCGGCAAGACTCAGTTCGTCAGCATGGGCACGGCTCCGGTCGGCGGGGCGTTCCCGGTGGTGGGCGGGGCGATCGCGGAAGTCTTGAACGAACACAAGGACACGATCGACTGGAAAGTCCAAGCGAAAGGGACCAAGGGATCCCAAGAGAACATTCGTCGACTACAGCAGGGCGAATTGGAGTTGGCGATTTCCAACGCCGCGATCTCTTACTTTGCCGCCCGCGGCGAAGGCACTTGGACCGAAAAATTTGACGTCCGGGCGGTCGCGACGATGGCCCCCAACGTGGCCTTGTTCGTCGCCCGCGCGGACTCGGGCATTCAAAGCATCGCCGATCTCAAAGGCAAGCGTGTGATCACCGGCCCGGCGGGAGCCGGGTTCCAGATGTTCGTCGAACCGGTCCTGGCCGAGCACGGCGTGAAGTGGGACGAGATCACGTCGCTCAACGCGACGCAAAGCGGGGCCGTCGACCAGTTGGGCGACGGATCGGCCGACGCGGCGTTCCTGGGCGGAGCCGTTCCCACCGGATCGATCACGCAAGCGGCCAGCACCTTCGACGTCGAGTACATCCCGTTCGACGAAGACGCGCGTCAGCGACTGATCGAGAAATACGCGTTCTTTCATCCCGCCACGATCCCCGGGGGAACCTACCAAGGTTTGGACCAGGATTTCGAAGGCTTGAACGTCGGTTCGATGCACTTGATCACTTCGGCCTCGCAAGACGAGGAATTGATCTATCAACTCACCAAGACGATCTGGGAAAATCGCGAAGAGATCGCCGAAAAGCACCCGGCCGGCAAAGCACTCAATGCCAATAACATCGCCCGCGACACGGGCATCGAGTATCACGTCGGTGCGATACGCTTCTATCAAGAAGCCGGCGTCTGGCCGGATGCCGATGCCGAGTCAACCGATTCGATCGAACAGGAAACCGCCGCGGCGTTGTAAGTTCGACCGTCCAAAAGGAAACGAGCGGCAAACGCCGTTCGCGCAAGAATAAGTCCCGATCGTTCCCCATGTCGTACCGGGAGTGCCGGCGAAATCGACGGGACAGGGGTTCGGCATTTTCAATCACAAGTCAGACATAGGTAATCGTTCGGTGAGTGAAGGTGCCCAAGACGCAGTCGCAGAACCCGAGAAGCCACGCCACCCTCAGCCCGCATCGCCGTTTGATCGATTTCGAAAAGGTTTGATCACGGCGCTCGGGATTTTCCTGTGCCTGTTCACTTTATTTGAAGTCAATTACAACCTGCTCCAGCCGCAATCGGCCCTGGCCGTATTCGTCGGCGTCGGTCTGTTTCTTTGTTACCTGACCTTTCCGGTTCACCCCCGGTTTGCCAAGAACCGCCCCCTGCGGGTCATCGACGTCTTGTTGGGACTGGCAGCGGCGGCATGCTGTCTGTACGTCATCGTTCAGACCGAACCGTCATTTAGCGGGTACTGGTCCGACGGGATCTCGCTGGGGAACCGAGCCGGCAGCGAAACGACCGCGGACTTTTGGGTCGGTTTGGTCGGCGTGATCTTGGTGCTGGAAGCGACGCGTCGAAGCATCGGTTTGATCGTCCCGATGCTGGCCATCGCGTTCATCGCGCATTCCTACTATTGCTACGGCAGCATTCAGTACGACTGGGTGGCGATGCCCGATTGGATGCTGCCGCACGCCGGCCAGAACGCCAAAGACATCGTCAGCACGACGTTCCTGCAATCGCTGGGCGTGTTCGGTCCGGCCGCGTCGGTGATGTTCAAGTACGTGTTCTTGTTCGTGGTTTTCGGTTCGTTTCTGGAGATGTCCGGTGCGACGCAGTTCATCATCGACTTTGCCACCAAGACGTTCGGGCGGATTCGTGGCGGTCCGGCGATGGTTTCGGTCGTCGCCAGCGGCTTGATGGGATCGCTGTCGGGTAGTGCGGTGGCCAACGCGGTGACGACGGGGACGTTCACGATTCCCATGATGCGTAGCGCCAGGTTTCCGAACCATATCGCCGGCGGCATCACCGCGGCGGCGGCTTCGGGCGGCGCCCTGGTTCCGCCGGTGATGGGTGCCGGTGCGTACATGATGCTGGAACTGGTTCAGCCGCAGGTCACTTTCCTGACGATCATGAAAGCCGCGTTGATTCCCGCCTGCTTGTATTACCTGTCGATTTTGGCCGTGGTGTTTTTGTATTCACGTCGACTCGGCGCGAGCGGGTTGGAGATGCAAGAGTTGAGCACCAAGAAGCTGTCGGGCTTCGAAGCCCTGGTGTTCTTCGGAGCCCTGGGCACGTTGGTGGGACTGTTGGTCATCGGAGCGTCGCCGTTTCGCAGCGTGACGGGTGCCCTGGCGGTGATCTTGGTGTTTGCGACGCTGAGAAAGGCTTTGGACATCACGCCGCAAGCTCGCTGGATGGCGTTTGCCAGTTTCTTTGTCGTGCTGATCGCGCATCAATGGTTCGCCGGTGCGGGCGATCGTGCACCCGAGTTCCTGCAGCCCTTTGTTGCCGATTCTTGGGTCGACCCTCGCACCGAAGCGGTGTCTTGGCGACTGATGATCGGATCGGTCTTGGATTCGGCGATCGTCGGAATGTTCGGATTGCTGATTTTCGGGCTGATTCATCCGGCTTGGCGACCCGAAATTTTTTCGGCGTTCACCAAGTCCGCCAAGAACGGCATCGCGTTGGTCGCGGCGAGTGCCTGCGTCGGCATCATCATCGGCATCGTTCAGCAAACCGGAATCGCGAGCGACTTCAGCAGTAACATCAAGGAGGTCGTCGAAACGAATCTGTTCCTGGCCTTGTTGGGCATCATGGTTTGTTCGCTGGTCCTGGGAATGGGGGTCCCCTCGGTCGTTTGTTATCTGTTGATGGCGACGCTGATGGGATCGTTGCTGAGCGAACTGGGCGTTCTTCCTTTGGTCGCCCACCTGTTTATTTTTTACTTCGGCATGATGTCGATGGTGACACCGCCGGTGGCCCTGGCCGGGTACGCCAGCGCCTCGATCGCCGAAGCTCCGATGATGCAGACCTCCTTTGCGGCCTTCCGCTTCGCGTTGGTGGGCTTCACGCTTCCTTTCATGTTTGTTTATCGTCCCGCGTTGTGCTTGTTAGCGCCGATCGGCGGCGAGCTGACTTTGTTCGCGGTGCTGCATGCCTTGTCCGCCGCCGTCATCGGCATCCTCGCTTTGGCCGCCGGTCTGGCCGGATGCTTGCGGGGAAAACTGTCGATCCTGGAAAAGACGGCCATGTTCATTTCCGCCGCGATGTTGTTGGCCCCGATCTCGCAGATCGGGGAAACCCGCGTCGGCTTGGCCGTCGACCTCACCGGTGCCGCCGTGTTTGCGATCGCGGCGGCCGTCAACGTGGTCCGATGCAAGGGACTCCCGGCGGTCCGGTGAAAGATTCGGCCGAGTCGAATCATTCCCGGGACGAGCCCGGGATCATGCCAAAGCGAAACGTCGAATTGCCGTCACCGATTTTGCGAACTATGTTTCCCACAATCCAATCCACCGTTTGAGCCCTGATCGGGATTCCCTGAGATGAACAAGCCCGCCATCCTCGTCGCCACCGTATGGATCGCCCTTGCCAGCGCGCCGTCGCTCCCGTCAGCCCCGCCGACCGGGTGGAGCCCCGTCGTCGTGCCGACCGGTGAATACCGAGCCAAGATTCAAGCCATGCCGATCGAGCAGCGGCCCGGTCGCTTGCTGCATGTTTACGGGAACACGATCCGCTACCGCCGACAACAAGTCGCCGGCACCGTCACCGGACGTCCCGTGCGAAGAATCGTCCTGGGCACCGATCGGATCCGCCCTTAGCCCCTTTCCGCGTCGCTAATCCCGATAATTCGGATAGTAACCGTCGTAATACGGCGCGACGGGATAAGGACTGTTTCCGCCGGCGGGATAAGGGTTCCCCGGCTGATCAAAAACCGGCGGAACGTCTCGATCGCGACGCAGCGGGAAGCCGGCCGGTGGCCTCTGTCGTCCCGGCGGTGTCGAGCCCGAGTCGGGGAATCCCCCCATCGCCGAACCGTCCTCGTCGCCCGGATCTCCGCCACCGGGGTAGCCGACCGGCGGCCGTCTGCCCTGAAATCCGCCGTGGCCGAAGCCCGGCCCGACACCCGGACCGAAGCCTAAATTCAGACCCGCGTAGGGCTGACCCCAATTCGGGTAAGGCGTGCTGTAGGGTCGAAACGGGAACCGCCATTCGCCGTACGGCCGTACCGGATCGCCCCAGGTTTCGACGCGGTGGTAATTGTCGGCCGACTGTCCGTAGGCCAGCGTGCTGCGTTGCTGCCGATACCCGCTGCTGCGGTAACTCGTTTCGATCGGGCCGGTCGGAACCGTCGCCGGGGCGTACTGGGACACACGCATTCCGCTTTGCGGGTCGTGGGAATAAGTACCGGGAAGCGTTAACCAATCCGTGGCGCAGGTCGACGTCGCGAAAACAGCCGTGGCGACGAAGCAGAGAAGGGATCGCATGAGCGACAACCTACTTCGCGGAATCGTCGGTGACGAAATTTGGCGAACAGAAAACCTGAGAATCCGAGCGGCCAAACGTACAACCCGGACAAGCCGCGTGATCCTACAACCGACGCAGCCCGTCTTCGGTCATCGGATTGGGAATCTCGACGTCGATTCGGTCGATCCGCGCGAGCGTCTCCTCGTCCAAGATCAAGTCGTCGGCGGCCAAGGACTCTTTCAACTGGTCGACCGTTGTCGCCCCGATGATCGTGCTGGCGACGAAGTCATGTTGCTTGCTCCAAGCCACCGCCAGCGCGGTCACCGTCGTGCCGATGGACTCGGCGATCCCCTCCAACCGCCGCGTGGTTTCGATCGTCCGATCGTTGACGAAACGCTGCGCCATCCGCTTTTGACGTTCCTGACCCTCGGTCAGGTAAGCCGTGAAGCGACCTCCCGGCGGCGGCCCGTTGTTGTATTTTCCCGTCAGGACGCCACCGCCCAGTGGGGAATACGGCAGCAGCGAAAGACCTTCTCGCCGCAAGACCTGGGCCAACTCGTTTTCACAACGACGGTTGATCAAACTGAAATTGTTTTGCACGGTTTCGTAGCGATCGAGTCCGCTGACGTCCGCCGCCCATAAGCTTTTCATCACGCCCCAAGACGTTTCGTTGCTGCACCCGATGACGCGGACCTTGCCGCTGTCACGGAGCTGCGTCAGCGCCGACAGGACTTCCTCGTACGGCATCCCGTGATCGGGCCAGTGAATCTGATACAGATCGATGTAGTCGGTCTGCAATCTTTCGAGCGAAGCTTCGCAGGCGCGAACGATCTGATGTCGATCGACGGCGCAGTGTTCATGCCGCACCGGCGCGGTGAACCAGCCGTGTGCCGGTCCGGTGACCTTGGTCGCGACGATGACGGAATCACGCGGACGGGTTCTCATCCACTTGCCAAAGATTTCTTCGGTCACGCCCACCGTTTCTTTCTTGGGCGGAACCGGATACACCTCGGCGGCATCGAAGAAGTCGATCCCGGCGTCCGAGGCCGTGTTACAGATTTCGTGACTGATCCGTTCGTCACACTGGGAACCGAAGGTCATCGTGCCCATGCAGATGTCCGAGACGACGATCCCACTGCGGCCTAGTCTGCGTCGTTGCATGACGGATGGATGCTCCTATCTTTCGCGGAATAATTCACTGATGGATTGATCGTGGTGGATCCGTTTGATCGCTTCGGCCAACAACGGCGCGACCGAGAGCTGGACCATGCCGGGCAACTGTTTTTCGGCGGGGATCGGGATCGTGTCGGTGACGACGATCGAGTCGATCGGGGCTTCGCGGAGCCGGTGGATCGCCGGGCCGCACAGCACGCCGTGGGTGCAAGCGATGTGAATCTCTCTCGCGCCGGCTTCGTGAACCAGCCGCGCGGCGCCGCAGATCGATCCGGCCGTGCTGATCATGTCGTCGAACATCAAAGCCACGCGGCCTTCGATCGGGCCGCCGATGATCGTCGACTGGCGGACTTCCAACGCGCTGCTGCGACGTTTGTCGATGATCCCCAGCGGGCCGCCCAATCGCTTGGCGTGGCCGACGGCGCGTTTGATGCTTCCTTCGTCGGGACTGACCACGACGATGTCGTCGTCCCCCAAGCCGCGGCTCAAGAAATGCTCGTTCAGCACCGGCGCGGCATACAAGTGATCGACGGGGACATCAAAGAAACCTTGAATCTGGGCCGCGTGCAGATCCATCGCCAAGACGCGGTCGGCGCCGGCGCGGGTGATCAAATTGGCGATCAGTTTCGCCGTGATCGGCACCCGGCCTTCGTCTTTGCGATCTTGTCGGGCGTATCCGTAATAAGGGATCACCGCCGTGATCCGCTCCGCGCTGGCGCGTCGGCAGCAGTCGATCATCGTCAACAGTTCGATCAAGTTGTCGTTGACCGGCGGACAAGTCGGTTGGACCAAAAACACGTCACGTCCGCGAACGTCTTCCTCCAGCTTGCAAAAGTTTTCCCCGTCGGGAAACTGGCCGAGCACGATCTTGGCCGGTTCCAGGTGCAGATGGTGGCAGAGCTTTTTGGCGAGCGGTTGATTGGCGCGACCGCTAAAGATTTTCAGTTCACGCATAACCCATCGACCGCATGGTTTGATCGACGATGGCAAGTTCGTCGGGGTTGTTGATCGAAAGCGCCTCGCACGCTTTCAAAACCGGCAGGGCTTCGACGGGTCTGCCGTGTTCGCGAAGCAGGGCAGGGCAGTCGGTCAAGTAATATTCCCCTTGCGCGTTGTCATTGCGCAGCAGCGACAGGGCTTTCAGCAAGTCCGGTGTGTCGAACAAATAGGTACTCATGTTGACTTCGGTGATCATTCGTTGCTCGGGCGTCGCGTCTTTGTGCTCGACGATCCCCAGGAATCGCCCCGCTTCATCGCGAACGATCCGTCCCAGCCCCGCGGGGTCGTCTTTGTTCAACGTCCCCAACAACAGGGCCGGCCGTGTCTGCCGAAAATGGTCCAGCAATTTGACCAAACTGTCGGCCTGAATCAGCGGCGAATCGCCGGCAACGACGATGGTCGGACCGACGTGGGATTGCAAGGCTTCGCGGCACATCTGCACGGCGTGACCGGTGCCGAGTTGTTCGGTTTGGGCGACGAATTCGATGTCGCCACCCCGCGTGGACAGTTCTTTTTCGACCGAATCGGCTTCGTAACCGACCACCACGATCAACCGCGTGACGCCCGCTTTTTCCAGGCTTTCGAGAACAAAATGAATCATCGGACGATCAACCACCGGGCACAGAACTTTGGGAAGATCACTCTTCATCCGGGTTCCTTTGCCGGCAGCCAAGACCACGGCGCAAACGTCGTTCATCGATTCGTTTTTGGGGGGAGCGTGGGGAACGGGCAAGCCTTGAGGCCCGCTCATGGTGGTCGGTCGTCGCCCGGCAAACAAGGCGGTGACTAGTCGGCATCGACGCGGAGCATCTGTAAAGTCCGGCCGGCGGTGTCGATTTCGAACTTGAATTGCCCCAAAAAGCTCAGTCCCAACAGCGGGACCGCCCGGTCGGCGGATGCATCCAGGACGGCCGCGCGGACGTCGCTCGCTTCGAAAGCTCCCACGCGGACTTTGGGCAACACCACGCCCCGAGCACCGATGACACGGCCGTCGGCCAGCTCCATCTCGATCCGAGGCGCGTCCTGGGGGATCGTGACGCCCAGCTCCGTCGCCACCCGGGCCGGCAAGCTGACAATCGTCGCACCGCTATCGACCACCATGCGGACCGTCCGGTCGCCGACGACGACGGGGACGTACAAACCGCCGCCTTCGTTCTCCAAGGCGATGGTCTCGCGAAAAATCTCGTCCTCGACCTTCGTCAGCCGCGTTTCGATCGACGACAACGCGTCATCGGCCGTGACGTTTTCGGGCGTGCCCAGATTTCGATGCGTGACCGACAAGGCGATCCGGACTTGACGATCCGTCAAGGCTTTTTCGACCTCGCCTCGGATGTCGTCCAGGTCGCCCCGGATCGCCAACACGACCCGCGAGTAATCCGCTTCGGCGTCACGCAGCTTCGCCGCCGCTTCGTTGACCGCGGCTTGTACGGATTCCCGCCGACCGGCGATTTGCTTCATCCGCGCCGCCGTCGCGTTGATCATCGCGACGATGCGATTCTCGGTTCGTGGGTCGGCCCCTTGGGCGGCGGCGAGCTGAAGGTTGAACTGTCCGTATTGGACGTTCAGCCGCTGGAGTTCGTTGCGGATGTTCGTTTCCACAGAGACCGCTTGTTGCCACAGCTGGTGCGTTTGCTTCAGCTCGCGACGCTGCTTCGCCAACGCCGTCAATGCACGTGCCAGCGGCGACGTACGGCTGCTCAGGATCTTGCTTCCGGACACTCGCAAGCCCGCCGCATCCAGGATGTCGACCGCCTTGTCGAGCACCTCTTTCGAATAAGGCGGCGGATTCTTTTCGCGATCCGCGGATTCGCGACGCTCGGTCTGGTCGACGGATCCGGTCGTGCTTTGACACCGCACCGGCGATACCCACGCCCCACACCCGAGCACGGCGAGAACGATTCGCGGCAGGACGTTTCGGTACGGATCGACTGGCGGCATCATCAAAGGCACAAGGCGGACTTCGGTCGCGGGGGGGGACAACGTCTCATCCTAGATTGTCCGGCGGCTTGTTTTGGGCGAAAACTAGTGGTGTCGGAGTAAACTTTTTGACCACTCGCATCCGTCAACGCCATCTTGCTTCCCATGAAATCGCGTCGCCGCGTCGTCCAACGAGATCCCAACGCCATGAAATGCCCCACCTGCGGGACCGGTTTTCTGTTCGACGAAACACCGACGCCGCCGTTTTGCAGTGTCCGCTGTCAGCAGATCGACCTGGGCAGGTGGCTGGACGAAGAAATCGGCGTCCCCCACGAAAGCGGCGACCTGGATCCGGAGTCCTTCCGTGACGATTCCGATCCCGACGAGCCACGTCGATCGTCTGACTGAGACCGTACCGCCCTCGGTGAGCAGCGACGTGACCCCGCGCGGCGAGCCGCCGTGCGTCCAGCCTTTACAGGGCCGACGGGGGCGGGAATAATACGATTTGCTGTGAACCGACGAGCCTTTTCCGTCATCTGCGATGGGAAAGGTTTCTTTTTTTGGACGAAGGATGGCTTCGATGCACGAATCAGTTCCGATGACGCGAGAAGGCTACAACAAGATCAAAGCCGAAATCTCTCGATTGGAAAACGAGGAGATGCCGATCGTGACGCAAAAGATCGCCGAAGCCCGCGAAGAAGGCGACTTGAAAGAGAACGCCGAGTACCACGCCCAGCGTGAGAACCAAGGCATGCTGATGGCCAAGATCAACGAGCTGAAAGACAAAGTCGCTCGGGCGGCGATCATCGATCCGTCCCAGCTTCCCAAAGACGAAGTCGTGTTCGGCTGCACCGTCACCGTCGAAGATTTAGCTTACGGCGACGAGGAAGTGTTCACGCTGGTCGGTGCCGGCGACGAGGACTACGACAGCGGCAAAATCTTGATCACCAGCCCGCTGGGACAAGGCTTGTTGGGCAAGAAGAAAGGTGAAACGGCGGAAGTCGAAGCCCCGGCCGGCCGGTTGAAATTCAAGATCATCGAGATCGAATTCGATCTGTAACCTCTCGCCAACTACATCGTCGGTTCGACGTTGGTCGTGACCTCGAATCCGAGGTCGCGGATCATGTCGTAATCTTCTTGCGGCGGCTGACCTTGCGTCGTCAAGTAGTCTCCGACGAACAGGCTGTTGGCGACCAGCAAGCCCATCGGCTGCAGCGTTCGCAAGTGCAACTCCCGTCCGCCGGCGATGCGGATTTCGCGTGTCGGATTGACGAAGCGGAACATGGCCAGCGTTTTCAAACAGTCGTTGGCCGACAACGCCGCGGTGCCTTCGAGCGGCGTCCCGTCGATGGCGTTCAGGATGTTCAGCGGAATCGACTGAACGCCCAACTCTTGCAAATCGAAGGCCATCGAAACGATGTCGCTTTTCTTCTCGCCCATGCCGATGATTCCGCCGCTGCACATCTCCATGCCGGCATCGCGAACGTGACGCAGCGTCTCGACGCGATCCTCGTAAGTGTGCGTCGTGCAGATCTCCGCGTAATACTCCTCGCTCGAATTCAGGTTGTGGTTGACCCGGTCGACGCCGCAGGCCTTCAAACGGTCGGCTTGTTCGCGTGACAGCAATCCCAAGCAGGCACAGATGTCCAGGCCGTACTTTTCCTTGATCTCCGGCACCACGGTTTCGACCGCTTTCATTTCGCGCTCGTTCGGGCCCCGCGCCGAGATCACCAAGCAATACGTCTTCGCACCGCGTTCGGCCGCGATCTTGGCCGCCTCGAATAACTTGTCTCGCTGCAAGATGTTGTACTTGGGAACCGGTGCCTCGCTGACCTTGGACTGGCTACAGTAGTGGCAGTCTTCCGGGCACAGACCGCTCTTGGCGTTCATCAAAAAATACAGCTGAACGGTGCGTCCGAAATAACGATGACGGATGCGAAAACCCGCCGCCAGCATGGCCGGCACGTCCAGATCGGACGCGTGGAGCATCGCTTCGGCTTCGTCCCGCGTGATCGAATGGCCCTGGAGCACACGATCGGCAATCGCCTCATAATGCCCGGGAGCCGACATTTGCACCAAGCTCACGGGATCGGATTCCGCTACAACAGGTGTTTCGGTCGTCTTCGTTCGCATCGCGTCGGTGGTGGACATCGTCGGAGTTCTGTGCAGGCGGAGGAAATCGTGAAGCCACCATGTTGCGCCTCCGGTCAATTTCGGACAAGTCCCGCCTCCGGCAGCCGCCGCGACGGGCTCGGCGAGCGTCGTCGGCCTACCCGGGACGGAGCTGAAACTTGAACTTTGCCGCCGTGATCACGAACCCCACCACTTGGTCGGTCCGCTTGGGTTGTTTCGGCGACCTGATCCGGGCCCACGTGCGAAACGGGCAAATCGCGTCGCGTTTGTCGCGGGGCGACCGGGTCTTGCTGAGAACGTCCCGGGGCGTCGAACTCGCCGAAGCCGTGGCCCCGCTCCGGTCCCCGTTGATCGAACGAGATGCGACCGAAGATCAGGAGCGAACCGCCAGCGATCCGCTGCCGGAAATCCTGCGTCCGACGACGGCCCAAGACGAATGGCTGCTGAATCGGCTTTCCCGTCATCGCCGCGAGGCGGTCGAGGCCTGTCGTGACGCGATCGCGTCGGCGGGCGTGCCGGCGACTCTGTTGGACGTCGATCATCTGTTCGACGGCGGCACTTTGCTGTTGCATTTTTTGGGTACGGTGCCGCGGGAGATCGACTCGATCGTCGGCGACATCGTCCGCAGCTACGAAGACGTCGTCAGGACGGCGGATTTTGCTCGACTGTTGGAGACCGGTTGCGGCGAGGGCTGCGGCACGGCCCGGGCCGGCGAAACATCGGGTTGCACCGGAGGCTGTGTCTCTTGTGCGGTTCGTGACGTCTGTGAACCATGAAACACCTGTCGCGGGACGGCGAAGAGGATCACGCCCACCCCGGCGCGATTCCTTTTATGATGAGACGTCCCCGAAGTCCGACGACGGCCGATTCGTGCCGGCCTTTCCCCCCATCCCGCCACTCACCGTGGAGTTTTCTGATGCCCAAGAACGGCTTTCTCGACCTCGCGAGCTTTTTTCGACTGATCGCCTGGTCGACCCTGGTTTGCCTGGGAGCCTCCACTTTCGTGTCCGCCGAAACCGGCTGGCGAAAGCAGGAAATCCACGACCGTTTTTTCACCGAAGGTGCCGCCAGTGGTGACATCGACGGGGACGGCATCGTCGACCTTGTGGCCGGACCGTTGTGGTTCCGCGGCCCCGAGTTCACCGAGAAATTTCAGATCGCACCGCCCAAAGATTTTCCGATCACGGTGTACAGCGACAACTTCATCAGTCGCGTCGTGGACGTCACCGGGGACGGGGCGGCCGACGTGATCGTCATCGGTTTTCCCGGTAAAGCCGCCCGACTTTACGTCAATCCGGGACACGGCCGATCGGATCAGCCTTGGTCGATGCACGAAATCACCGGCTCGGTCGACAACGAATCCCCGGCGATCGTGGATCTGATCCCGGGCGGTGCGCCGGAGATCGTTTGTGGAAACGAAACGCAGTACGGTTACTACGCCGCCGGCGACGATGCGACGAAGTCGTGGACCTGGCATCCGATCAGCCGACCGGGCGCGTGCCCGAACCGCTTCACACACGGCATGGGAGTCGGCGACATCGACGGCGACGGACGCTTGGACGTGTTGGGCAAGTCGGATTGGTGGCGGCAGCCCGAATCCTTGGACTCGGGTGACCTTTGGGAAAGCAACACTTGGAACCGACAAGCGAACTATCCCGGCGGCGCGCAGATTTGTGTCGGCGACCTCGACGGCGATGGTGACGCGGACATCGTCACGTCGTTGCACGCGCACGGTTACGGGTTGGCATGGTTCGAACAAGACGGCGCGGGGCCGTTCGTCCGTCACGACATCATGGGCGAATCGTCGCAAGACAATCCGTTCGGTGTCGCGTTCAGCCAACTGCACGCGTTGGCTTTGCGTGACATCGACGGCGACGGCATCGACGATTTGGTCACCGGCAAGCGGTACATGGCCCACCAAGGCAAAGACGTCGGCGGTTTAGGCGAGCCCGTGTTGTATTGGTTTCGCGGGACTCGTGGCGAGGAGGGTGTCGAGTTCGTGCCGCACCGAATCGATGACGACAGCGGCGTCGGCACGGACGTCTTGGTGGCCGATCTGAACGCAGACGGCCACCCGGATGTCGTTTCATCCAGCAAGCACGGGCTGACGATCCATTGGCAAGATCCTCAGGCTGATTCCATGCCGCCCCAACGTTGGCAGGTCTCCCGGGGACGTGATCAATCGAAATACGCCGCCGGATTCAGCCCCGAGGAAGCCGCCAAGAACATGCTGGTCCCCGACGGCTTTCACGTCGACTTGATCGCCAGTGAACCGGAACTGACACAGCCGATCGCGATGTGCTTCGACGCCAAAGGTCGGATCTGGGTCATCGAAGGCCACACGTATCCTCAGAAAGCCCCCGAGGGTGAAGGCAAAGACCGCGTCGTGATCTTCGCGGACAACGACGGCGACGGTTCCTTCGAAACCAAGTCGACGTTTATCGAAGGCATCAACTTGGCCAGCGGCATCGAAGTCGGTTTCGGCGGCGTGTGGATCGGCGCCGCGCCGGAACTGCTGTTCATCCCCGACGCCGATCATGACGGCAAACCCGATGGCGATCCGGTCGTGTTGCTGGACGGCTGGGGATACCAAGACACTCACGAAACCCTGAACAGTTTCACCTGGGGTGCCGACGGTTGGTTGTACGGTTGCCACGGCGTGTTCACGCACAGCAACGTCGGGAAACCGGGAACCCTGGACGCGTTGCGAACGAAAATCAACGCGGGCGTGTGGCGTTACCATCCGATCGACCACAAGTTCGAAGTCTTCGCTCACGGCACCAGCAATCCCTGGGGACTGGATTACAACGCCGACGGCGAATGGTTCGTCACGTCATGTGTGATTCCGCATTTGTTCCACATCCAGCCGGGCGCACGGTATCACCGTCAAGCCGGTCGGCATTTCAATCCCCACACCTATGACGACATCAAGACGATTGCCGACCACGCGCATTTCACCGGCAGCATCGCCGAGCACGCTTTCTGGGGCGAAAACAAAGTCACGCGGCCGGCCGCGGGCCTGGACACGTCGATGCTCGGCGGCGGACACGCCCATTGTGGCCTGGCGATCTACGACGGTGACGTGTTTCCGCCGGAGTATCGCGGCGATTTGTTCTTTCACAACTTGCACGGGCACCGCGTCGTCCGCGAGACCTTGGAACGGGACGGCAGCGGGTACGTGGGGCGGCATCGTCCGGACTTCGCGCTTTCGCAAGACCATCACCAAATCGGCGTCGGCATCATGGTCGGCCCCGACGGTGCGATTTACACCTCGGACTGGCACGACCCGCAAACCTGCCACAACCGCAGCCCCGAAATCTGGGATCGCACCAACGGCCGGATGTTTCGCATTCGCTACGGAGACGTTCGCCCGGTCAGGATCGACTTGTGGGCCGAGAGTGACGACGCGCTGCGAAAGCACGCGAAAGGCACCAACGGCTTCTTGGCCCGCCAAGCCACCCGGATCTTGCAGGAGCGATCCGGCGTGCTGGGCGACGACGCAGAAATCGCCGGAGCCGACGACGTCAGCGAACTCGCCCGGCGAGCCGAGCAAGAATCGGATGCCGCCGAGCGACGAAAACTGGCTTCGTACCTCCAGCAAATCGAACCGAATTCCCGTTGGGAAATCATCCAGAAATTGGCCTCGCACGGCATCGACGCGAAGGATCGCAACATCCCCTACTTGATCTGGTACGCGTTGGAACCTCTGGTCGAAATCGATCCGGATCGTGCCTTCACCATCGCCTCGGGGAGCGCTTTTTCTGATTTGAAGCGGTTCGTGATCCGTCGCACGGCGGCGACGCCCGAGGGTCGCGAAGCGTTGGCCGCTAGGCTGGCCGACGAGAGCCAACGGCCGCACCGGCTGTTGATCTTGGAGGAACTGTTGGCCGCGGCAGGCGACCGCGGCGGCGTCGACATGCCGGCGAGCTGGCCGCTGGCCCGCGCGGCACTTGCCGACGCGCCGCTCGAACCGGTCCGCGTGCTGACACGCCGTGTCGCGGTCCAGTTCGGCGACGAAACCGTGTTTCCCTATTTCCGCCAAGTGCTGGCCGACGCCACGAAACCGATCGACGCCCGGCGAGGTGCCTTGGAGGCTTTGAAGACCGCCGGCGATCCGCAACTGGCCGAGCAACTTCACGGATTGCTGGGGGATGCGCGGCTTGCCGGCGACGCGGTCACGGCGCTTTCGCGGTTCGACGATCCGGCCACGCCCCAGGCATTACTCAGCCGCATCAACGACTTCGACACGCGGACCCGCAGTGCCGCTTTGGCGACGTTGGCCGTGCGTCCGACTTTCGCCGATGCGTTGCTGACCGCGATGGAACAAGGCACGGTCGCGGCCACCTCGGTACCGGCTTACATCGTCCGCCAAATGATGACCTTGGGCGGTGAAGACGATCGAAAACGACGCGTCAGCCGACTGGAAAACGTCTGGGGAAAAGTCAGTCAGACGAACGAACAAATGAAGTCGGCTTACCAGAAATACACGGCGATGCTGACGCCGCGAGCGATCGCCGGGGCGGACGCCCGTCTTGGTCGCAAGCTTTACGAAGCCAATTGTGGTCAATGTCACAAGCTGTTCGGCACCGGGGGGGACATCGGCCCGGACATCACCGGCGCGAACCGAAGCGATGTGAAGTATTGGCTGGAAAACGTTTTGGAACCCAACGCGTTGATCGGACGCGATTACCGGATGACCAATTTCTTGATGGACGACGGCCGAGTGATCGGCGGCATCGTCAAAAACGAAAACGAGGACGCCGTGACGGTGCAAACGGCGACCGAACAAGTCATCGTCTCCAAGGACGAGATCGACGAGCGCATCGAATCGGACGTTTCACTGATGCCCGTCGGTCAGTTGGAACCGATGAGCGAAAAAGACGTGCGGAGTTTGCTGAAGTACCTGATGGGGCCGGGGCAGGTGGCGTTGCCGTAGCGACGCCGTCTCCTGTTCCGTCAATCAGTGTTTGGAACTTCGTGGTTGCAAAATCGTTATTCCCCTTCACCCGGTTGTGTTTCTAACCGGCACAGCACCGAATTCAATGCGGGCTTCACTGGAGATGAGTTCGGATCTCTCAGCGAGCCTGCGCGTCCAAGACAGTCGCCTACCGCGTTGCTCGTGACAAACGGGACGGAGTCTCAAGGCCCGTTTCTTCGGCGACGTCGTCGCTCACGGGTCGAGCCGCCAATCGGTCGGCGGGGTGAAGCCGGCCGCGCCGACACTATAAGGCGGAACCGAATCGGCGGGTTGAAGACTGCGGTGGTCGATCAACTTCCTTCCCAGCGTTTGCACCCGGTCCGGTCGTGCCTGACGAAGGTCGCTCTGCTCCAGCAGGTCTTCGGATAGATGAAACAGCTCGACTTCGTTGGTGCCGTCGGTCAATTGCGACAGCTTTTCCAAACGCGGTCCGTTGACCTTTAACTTCCAACCGCCCGAGGTGACGGCCAAGTGTTCTTGATCCGGTCCTTGTTGGCCGTGGTAGGAGAACCAGTCTCGATGCTTGAGTTTTTGCATCGCCTCTTTTTGCATCGCCGGGGCATCGTCCGATCCGGTCAGCACGGGCAACAGGCTGACGCCGTCGAGCGGGTGGAAAGCGATCGACGCGGCGTCACCACCGGCGGCATCCAGCAAGGTCGGCAGGACGTCGATGTAGCCGGCGACGGTGTCGGTTTGCGTGCCGGGTCGGATCTCGGCCGGCCAGCGGACGCAGGCGGGGACGCGGATGCCGCCTTCGTAGACCGTCAACTTGCTGCCGCGAAGCGGCCGGTTGTTGCCGGGGATGCCACCGACGCCGCCGTTGTCGCTGAAGAACCAGACGATCGTATTGTCCGCCTCACCGGTCCGCTCGATCGCGGCCAAGATCTTGCCGATCGCGAGGTCCATTTCCCAAATCATCGCGGCCAGCGTGCGTTTCTTGTCGATCCTTAATTGATCAAATTTGTCGATCGATTCTTGGGGGGCTTGAAACGGCGAATGCGGCGCGTTGAAGGGGACGTAACAGAGATAAGGCGAATCCTCTGCCGCGGCGTCACCGATCCAAGTCGCCGCGGCGTCACCGATCAATCGCGTCGCGTATCCGGTTTCCTCCGACGGCGTCCAGTCGACGTGCCAATCCCGTTGGCCTTCGCGGGTCAATTCGAAGTAATCGATCGCCCCGTTGTAATGGCCATGGAAATGCGTGAAGCCCTGTCGCAGCGGGTGCCACTGGCTGCGTCGATGTCCCAGGTGCCATTTGCCGAACACGCCGCGATGGGTGTAGCCGAGTTGGGTCATCGCTTCGCCCATCGTCAGCTCTTCGGTCGGCAAACCGAAGTCGCGTTGGGGCGGAATGACCGCGCGGGCCAGTCCGAATCGAATCGGATAGCGACCGGTCATCAAACCGGCGCGGGTGGGCGAACACATCGGCGCGACGTAAAACCGATCCAGCTTCATGCCGGCGGCGGCCAACGCATCGATGTTCGGTGTGGCGAATTGGTCGTCGTGGAAACTGACGCCGGCCCAGCCGAGGTCGTCGGCCAACAGCACCACGACGTTGGGCGGATCGGCGGCCGACGCCGATGCGGAAACGGG
>CAYVRC010000041.1:33894-36965 GCA_964453205.1 uncultured Pirellulaceae bacterium
AGCCACGGGGGAAAAGGGAACGAACAAAAAAACGGCAAGCGGGCAGAACAATCGAGACATGGCGATCGACGAGGATGGGCGGGGCAACGAACCAGAATCCGACGCCCCGTCAATATAACGTGACGGGGCGGCACGCCGACGGGGCGGCACGCCGACGGGGCGGCACGCCGGGGAAGCGAACCCGAGGCACGCGGGGGAAGCGAACCCGAAGCACGCCGCCGGCGTCCAGACCATGGCGAACCGAGCGGGGATAGCATGCCGGGCGGGCCCCGTCGGCAAGCTCCCGCGGCGTCGGCTAGGAAAAACCCGTCGCCTCGGGCAAACTCGCCCGTTCTGGTCCCCGCATTTCCCCCGCTCCAAATAAATTTGCAAAGCCCCAATGATTGTTGTCATGAAATCAGGCGCGACCGAGTCACAGGTCCGAGCCACGGTCTCCCGTGTCGAAAAAATGGGGCTGAAAGCCAACGTGATTGTCGGCACCGAGCGGACGGTGGTGGCGGTCGTCGGCGACGAACGGGTCTTGGACGCTCCGTCGCTGGAAGCCGGCGAAGGCGTCTCGCAAGTCATGCCGGTGATGGCAAAGTACAAGCTGGCCAGCCGTGAAGTCCGGCCCGACATGACCTGCATCAAGGTTCGCGAGTTCCAGGCCGGAAACGGCCAGATCGGCATCGCGGCCGGTCCGTGCAGCGTCGAAAGCGAGGAACAGATCGTCGAAATCGCCAAACAGATGAAAGCCTCGGGCGCGACCGGGCTTCGGGGCGGCGCCTTCAAACCGCGGACCAGCCCCTACGCGTTTCAAGGGCTGAAAGAAGAAGGCCTGAAAATGCTGGCCACCGCCCGCGAGGAAACCGGGCTGGCGATTTTCACCGAAGTGATGTCACCCGAGGAAGTCGAAATGGTCTCCGGGTACGCCGACGTGTTGCAAATCGGTGCCCGCAACATGCAGAATTATCGCCTGCTGGAAGCCTGCGGCAAATCCGACACGGCCGTGATTTTGAAACGCGGCATGTCCGCGACGATGGACGAATTCTTATTGGCGGCCGAGTACATCCTGGCCGGAGGAAACGAAAACGTGATGTTGTGCGAACGGGGCATCCGGACGTTCGAATCGCACACGAGGTTCACGCTGCCGCTGGCCAGCATTCCGTACTTGCACGAAAAAAGCCATTTGCCGGTCATCATCGATCCCAGCCATGGAACCGGTCACACCTACATGGTGCACGACCTGGCCGTCGCGGCGATCGCCGCAGGAGCCGACGGGCTGATCATCGAAGTCCATCCCGACCCGGCCAACGCGGCCAGTGACGGGTTCCAGTGCCAAAACTACGAACAGTTCGACGAAACGATGAAACGGATCAAGAAAGTTCGCGCCGCGCTGGCCGATTGATTTCTTCTCTCCACTCGCAAATCAGCCTTGCCCTTTGTCCGCACAAGACCAAACGATCGATCAGTACCATGAGCTGATGCAGCTCAACGCGGTGTCCCACATCCTGCGCACCGCCAAGCAAGTCGGCCTGCTGGACGCCCTGCGGGACGGACAACAAAACTTGGATCAGCTGTGCGAGTGCCTGTCGTTGAAGCCTTCGTCGACCCGGTTGCTGCTGGACGCCCTGTCCAAGACCGGCACGGTGCAACAGTACGAGGACGACTACGCCTTGTCGCCGGTCGCTCAACTCCTTTGCCGCTACGACAGCGACCTGGGGGACGGACGATGGGAACGTTTGGCCCGGCAGGTTCGTGGGGAAGCGGTCTTGCCGTTTCGGTCGCGGGACCACCACGACACCATCGCGGCGACTCAGTGGGTTCACACGGCGGCGGCGATTCAGGCCGCCGAGATCTTGAACATCGGGGGGGAAGACCAGCCCCGCGGTCCGTCGATCTTGGACCTGGGTTGCGGCAGCGCGGTGTGGAGTTGTGCGCTGGCGTTTCGCGACATCGGCGCGACGATCACGGCCGTCGACGACGAAGCGGTCCGACCGGCGGCGATCGCCACGGCCGAAAGCATCGACTTGACGAGACGATTCGAATTCATCTCCGGGGACCCGCTGGCCGTGGCGGATGATCCGAGCACGGCGACCTGGGCGGGTGAGACCTATGACATCGTGCTGCTGCCGCAACGGCTGCATGCCGAAAGCGACGCCGATGGCGACCGCCTGCTGCGTTTCGCCGCCGGCTTGGCCCGACCGGGCGGCCGCGTCGTCGTGATCGACTTGTTCCGCGTTCCGGCCAAGCCCAGCCTGGCGGAAACCGTCGAAGCCCTCCGCTTGGACGTCGAAACCGAAGCGGGGCGGGTCTGGGATTTGAAAGAAAGTTCCGAGCGAGCCGTCGCCGCCGGTCTGACCAACGTCCAGTTCACGTTTTTGGCCGCCAGCCGGATCAATTTGGGGATGCTGGTCGGCGTCGCCCCGGCGTGACGTCGTCGCCCCTCCCGGCGTGCGGCGAATCCCCGGGCCGGCCGAATGTTTCGCAGACCCAGGGATTTTTCTCGTCCAGCGTTGACGAAAACCGGTCTCGATCCGTATTCTACGCGGCTCGAATCCATCAAACCTTTCTACAGATCCGCCGACCATGGCCGTCCCCAAACGAAAACACAGCAACAGCCGAACCGGAAAGCGACGGAGCCACGACCGCGTGAAGAAGCGTCAGGTCGCGTATTGCCCGCAATGCTCCGGTGCCGTGCCCACGCACACCGTCTGCCCGAAATGCGGCTATTACATGGGTCGCACCGTCGTCGAACCGAAGGAAGCGTAAAACCGGTTCGCCGATCATTCTTTTGAGGAAGTCCGACTGTGGCACTCGAGGTGGAGAAGGCCGGGATTTTGTTCCCGGGGCAGGGTGCGCAGACACCGGGCATGGGCCAAGCTTTGGCCGACGATCATGCGATCGCGCGGGGTTTGTTCGCCCGGGCGGCGGAGGTTCTCGGCTACGACCTGGCCCAGTTGCTGACGCGAAATATGCTCGAAAAGGTTCAGAGCCGCGTCACCGAAAAACGCTGGCGGTATATCAACCAGGTGATCGTCACGCCCGGGCCGATGCAGCCGCGGCTGAAGCCGGGCATCGCCATTGCGATC
>CAYVRC010000042.1:0-36750 GCA_964453205.1 uncultured Pirellulaceae bacterium
TGCGTCAAACGATTCGCGGGCCAGATTCCGTTGCTGGGCGTCTGTCTGGGCCATCAATCCATCGGACAAGCCTTCGGCGGGTCGATCGTCCGGGCACCGGCCTTGATGCACGGCAAGACCGACGAGATTCATCATGACGACGGCGGCTTGTTCCGTGGCGTCGCGATGCCGTTTATCGCGACACGTTACCATTCCTTGGTGATCGATCCTGGGACTTGTCCCAAGGAGCTGAACGTTTCGGCGTGGACCGACACCGGTGGCGTCCGCCAAATCATGGGGGTCCGACACGAAACGTATCCCTTGGAAGGCTGGCAATTTCATCCGGAGAGCTTTTTGACTCAGCCGGGGACGGAATTGTTGCGACGTTTTCTGTCCTGGTCGGCTTAGGAATCGGCGGGCTTGCCTTTCGGCCGGAAAAAAGTGTCGCGCCGGCGGCTCAAAGCGCTCGGACCTTACGATCGGCTTGTTCCAGGATCAGGCGACTGATCAAGTCGTCCACGCTGACACCGTCGGCTTCCGCGGCAAAGGTCGGCACGATGCGATGACGGAGCACCGGATGGGCGAGCGCTTCGACGTCTTCGATGCTGACGCTGACGCGACTGTGCAGCAACGCACGAGCCTTGGCGGCCAGCACCAGTTGCTGAGACGCGCGGGGGCCCGGACCCCATTCGATCAGTTCCTTCGCCCACGCGGGACTGTCCGGTTCACTCGGGCGGACCGAACGGACCGCGTCGAGGACCCAGTCGCGGACGTGCGGCGGCAAAGGCACGCGGCGGACGGTGCGTTGGAAACGGATCATTTCGTCGCCCGTGACCACCGATCGGACCTCCGCATCGAACGTCGAAGTGGTGCGATCGATGATCTCGGATTCCTCATCACGCGAAGGATACCGCACCAGGACGTGGAACAAGAAACGATCACGCTGGGCTTCGGGCAACGGATAAGTGCCTTCTTGTTCGATCGGGTTTTGCGTCGCCAAGACGAAGAAAGGTTCCTGCAAGCGATACGTTTTTCCCGCCGCGGTCACCTCGTGCTCCTGCATCGCTTCGAGCAACGCGGCCTGCGTCTTGGGCGGCGTCCGGTTGATCTCGTCGGCCAACAACATTTGCGTGAACACAGGTCCGCGTTCGAACACCAAAGAACGACGGTTCGTTTCCGGATCTTCTTGAATGATATCGGTTCCCGTGATGTCGCCGGGCATCAAGTCGGGCGTGAACTGGATACGCCGGAAATCCAGATCCATGGACTCGGCCAGCGTCCGCACCATCAGGGTTTTCGCCAACCCGGGGACGCCTTCGAGCAGACAGTGGCCGCGGGCCAGGATGGCGATCAACAGCTGTTCGATGACGGCGTCTTGGCCGACGACGATCGCCGCGACTTGCTTGCGAATGGCGTCGCAAGCGGCGACCAGTTTCCGGGCGTCGACCAAATCGTCGTCGGGTCTCGCGTCGTTATCGCGGCCCGCAGGATCGGGCGTGTCACCGAAGTTTGTCATCGATTCTCTTTTGTCAAAAACCAGAGGTTTCGGCGACGCTCCCGCTCGTCGCATGGACCGTCGCACCTGTGGTACATTCTCCACGCCGAGTCCTGGAATCACAATCGGTGACTCGTCGTGTTCTTCGATCCTTCCGTCGGTCCACGATCCCGTCGCATCTCATGGCATCCCTGTTTGTTGTTCGCGGTCGAAATCAGGGGACGCATTTTCAACTGCGCCGAACCGTCGAACGGATCGGCCGTGATAGTGACAGCGACATCCAGCTGCTGGACAGCGAAGTGTCGCGGCATCACGCCGAGATTCGCCGCAACAGCGACGGGACCGTAACGACGCTGGTCGACCTGGGCAGCAGCAACGGCACGCGGGTCGCCGGCAATCCGGTCCAGCGGCACGTGTTGCGAAGCGGCGATCGGATCGAAATCGGCCGCACGTTGATGATTTTTACCGGCACCGGTTTGCCCGCGACGCTCGACGCCGCCCACGGGGTCGACATCGTTCAACAATCGCTGGACAACGACGCCAGCCAGATCGTTTCGTCACTTTCCCAATCCAGTTCCAGCCCCGCCGCGTCCGTTTCCGAAGCCGAACGGTCTTTGGAAGTCATCTATTTGACAGCCATCGCGGTCGGTCGCGGCGAAGACCTGGACACCGTCTTGGATCGCATCCTGCGACTGGTGTTCGACTGGCTCGACGCCGATCGCGGTTGTGTGATGTTGAAAGACCCGCAAACCGGCCAGCTTCAACCCGCGGCACGTTGCGATCGCGAGAGCGCGAAGATTACCGGCGATCCACGCAACGACCGCAGCGACGATTCGGCCGGCGGCACCGCCGAGCAGGTGCCCCCGGCCGGCGACCGGTCCGCCACCGCGCGGCGGCCCAACAGCCAAGCCAGAATTTCGATCAGCCGCACGATCTTGGACTACGTGATCGAAAAAAAGGAAGGCGTGCGGACGACCGATGCCAAGGGCGATGACCGTTTCGAATCGGCCGCTTCGATCGTCAAGGGCGGCGTCCGGGAAGCCTTGTGCGTCCCCCTGCAAGGACGATACGACGTCGTCGGGGCTCTGTACATCGACACCTACAGTTCACCCGGCCGGCTGATCCGCAGCGGCGGCCAGCCCCGTTTCACCGACGACCATTTGCGTTTGATCACCGCCATCGGTCACCAAGCGGCCCTGGCGATCGAAGACACGTTCTTTTACTCCGCACTCGTCCAGAACGAACGGCTGGCCGCGATGGGACAGACGATCGCCACGATCTCGCATCACGTCAAGAATATCTTGCAAGGGATCCGCGGCGGCGGTTATCTGATCGACGCCGGCTTGAAACGTGAAGACAACGACGCGGTACGACGCGGTTGGGCGATCGTCGAACGCAACCAAGAACGCATCTCCAATCTGGTGATGGACATGCTGTCGTTTTCGAAAGAACGCGAGCCGGAAAAGATCGAAGCCGATCTGAACGAAACCGTCGGCGACGTCGTGGAATTGATGCAAAGTCACGCGTTGGAACACGGCGTCCAACTCGGCTGCGACTTGGCGACCAACCTACCGCCGGCGGAATTCGACCCCGAGGCGATCCATCGCGCCGTCTTGAATCTCGTCACCAATGCCATCGATGCGGCGGCCAAGGGCGACACCGACGATGCGCAAGAACGTGACGACGAAGCAGATTTTTCGCTCGCCGAGACCGTGAAGATCGACGACGACGCTGATTCTTTCGATGCGCCGGACGCGTCCACGGCCGGCGACGGCCGCGTCTTTGTGCAAACCAAATTCACGCCCGACCAAGGCTGGATCATCGATGTGATCGACAACGGGACCGGCGTGCCGCCGGATCGACGCGAAAAAATCTTTTCGCTGTTCGAATCCGACAAGGGATCCACGGGAACCGGATTGGGGCTGCCCGTCAGTGCGAAAATCATGCGTGAACACGGCGGTGAAGTTCAGGTGCTGGACAGTCCGATGGGCCGGGGAAGCTGTTTCCGTTTGAACCTGCCGCACCGGGGGACTCAAACGTCTGAAATGTCCAGCCAAGAAACGCTGCTGTGAACGCGGCGTCGGAACTCCTTCAACGCAGCGACTGGAAAAGTTCCAGCAGCTTCGCCACGATCTTCCGCGACGCGTTGATCTCCACGTAGTTCGTCCCCAGCCAAGTCTCGTAACCGCCCAAACGATGCTGCTCCGGCGTCGGCAGGTAACCGAACGAACCGCCCGCCAGTTCGATCGTGAACGACGGCTGCAGCGGGCTGCGATCCTTGATCTCCAATCCCGTTTCGGTGAACGTCTCGAACGGGATCGCGGCGATGCCCAAATCGCCGATGCGAAAAACCTGCAAAGGAACGTCCACCTGTCGAGAAGCTTTCAAGATCGCCGCGATCCGATTCGCGTAAATGGCTTCGCGACCCTGCCGCACCGACGAATCGGTTTCCTGATCGATCGACGCGAGATGTTCCAACATCTCTGGCGTCGGTTGCCGAACGTCCAAAGTCAAGTCGGCTTGGGCGGCCCCGAGCGGAACCCAGTCTCGGAATTCGAGCTTCTGATGCGCCTCGAAGACTCGCGCGGCCACCTTGCCGGCGACCTCCTGCATTTTCTCGTAGCTCGCGTACTTTCGCGTGCTCCGCTGCGTGAAATTGATGTTGTTGACGTCGGCGCTGGTCCCGTTGGTCAGAATACCCACGAAGGCGGGATCTTGATCGTCGGCCGCCAACTTCGCCCGGATCATCTCGGCAAAGTAGCCGAAGTAATCCGCCGAGACGTCGCCCTTCTTGACTCCGCCGACGTAGTGCAACGAGTAATTCGCCAACAAAGCGATGGGTTTTCCGTCGATCCCTTGAACCGACAGAAAACTGATTTCCGGATCGATCGGACCGGCGGGGCGCTCCAAGGCTTCATTGCCCCGGGGCGGATTCATCCGTACTCGGTCGACGCCGCCAAACGGGTTGGTCGCCAGTGACGGATTGGTGACGAACCAACGACGATTGAAAAGTTCCGACGGCTCCGTCGACGACCCCCACGCGATCCGCGCGGGTTGCAAATTCGCGACCGCACGCCGCACGCTGTCGGAGATCCGCCTGGCCAAAAAAGTCTGATAGTCGTTCAGCTCCTTCGCTCGGATCATCATCCCATCGCTGTTCCGCGCGGTCGTCGCCGAATGCGTATGGGTCGAAGCGAACAGCAAATGCGACGTCGGGATGCCGGTCGATTCGTGGGCCAACCGTTTCGCTTCGTCAAAGACTTCCGCGGGAATCCCCACGTTATCGCAAATCGCAAACGCTAATTTCGTTCGACCATCGTCCAGCACCAAGCACCGCGAATGAAGCTCGTCGTGAACGTTGGTCGCGGGGATCGGCTGCCAACCGCCGACGATCATTTCGCCCAACGGCGGCGTGATGTTGCCGGCCGCCGCACCGGCGCGAAACACCCGTGGTTCCTGTTGGGCTTGCGCCGCGTCAGGCGTCACGACCCAAAGCGAGGTGAAGACGATCAAAGGTCGCAGAAGACGTCGAAAAATCATGGCGGGGTTCCTGGGCGGGTGTCGCGTCGGCACGATCAAAATCGTCGCACCGAAAAGGCGTCTGCGGTCGGTCGGTTAAACTCGGTCCCAGCGGGGACGCGCCGTCTGCCCGCCACGCACGCTGAAATTCTTACCTCGAGTTTATCCATGTTTGCCGTCCGAGATTGTCAACGACGTTTCGTGAAGTCGCTTTTTTTCCTGCTGACGCTCTCGCCGGCCTTCGTCACGGTCCGAGGTCAAGACGTCGCGGAAAATCCGGTCGATGCCCAACGGCCTCTCGCCTGGCAGGACCCGAGCGTCGTCGAAATCAACTGCCAGCCCGCCCGCGCGACGTCGTGGCCTTATCCGAACCGTCGCCTGGCGATCGCGGACGATCGTGGGGCGTCACCGAATCATCGATCGCTGAACGGGACCTGGAAATTCGCCTGGTCACCGGAACCGGACGCGCGACCGAGAGAGTTTTTCCGCAACGATTTCGACGTCACCGCCTGGGACGATATCGCAGTCCCCGGAAACTGGCAGCGTCAGGGGTACGGCACTCCCGTTTACAGCAACATTCCCTATCCCTTTCGGGTCGATCCGCCTCGGGTAATGGGGCAGCCGCCGGAGAACTTTACGAATTTCCGCGCCCGCAACCCCGTCGGGTCGTATCGACGCGATTTCGAAGTCCCGTCGACTTGGGGCGGCCAAAAAATCTATCTGCAATTCGCGGGTGTCGATTCGGCGTTCTTCGTTTGGGTCAACGGACGGCAAGTCGGTTACAGCCAAGACAGTCGGACGTCGGCGAATTTTGATGTCACCGATTTTGTCCGAGACGGCACCAACACGTTGGCCGTCGAAGTCTATCGGTACAGTGACGGCAGCTACTTGGAAGACCAAGACTTTTGGCGAATGAGCGGTATCTTTCGCGACGTCGATTTGTGGTCGGTCGATCCGCTTCATGTCAGGGACTTTTTCGTCACGACCGACCTCGACCAAGACGCGACGAATGCGCGAATCAATGTATCCGTTGACATCGCCAACCTCCGAGGCGACACGACGGCCGCTTCGCTGACGGCGGAGATACTGCACGGCGACGGCCGAACGGTTTATCGTGAATCGATCGCTTCGGAATCGATCGAGGCGGGCGACACGCGTTCGGTCGATTTCGACGGCACCGTGCTCAGCCCCGACTTGTGGTCCGCCGAATCACCCACGCTGTATCGCCTGCTGTTGACATTGAAAGATGACCAAGATCGCGTCGTTCAAGTCTCAACCTGCCGCGTCGGTTTCCGCGACGTCGAAATCAAGAACGGCTTGCTGCGAGTCAACGGAAAAGTCGTGACACTCAAGGGAGTCAATCGGCACGAACACGATCCCGATACCGGGCACACGGTCTCCACGGAATCGATGATCCGTGACATCCGCTTGATGAAGCAGTTCAACATCAACGCGGTGCGGACGAGCCACTACCCGAATGATTCTCGCTGGTACGACTTGTGTGATCAGTACGGCCTGTATGTGATCGACGAAGCGAATATCGAATCGCACGGCATGGGCTATGGTCCGCAATCTTTGGCGAAAGATCCGGCTTGGCAAAAGGCCCATCTTCACCGCACGCGACGAATGGTCGAACGTGACAAGAATCACCCTTCGATCATCATCTGGTCGCTCGGAAACGAAGCCGGCAACGGCGTCAACTTCATGGCGACCTATGATTGGATCAAGCGACGCGACCCGACTCGGCCCGTTCAATACGAACAGGCCCATTTGACCGATCGCAATACCGACATTCGTTGCCCGATGTATGCAAAGATCGGACAGATCGTCGCTTACGCCCGCGACAATCCCGATCGACCGATGATTCTGTGTGAATACGCTCATGCGATGGGCAACAGCGTCGGCAACCTGCAAGACTATTGGGACGCCATCGAGGCCTACGAGCATCTGCAAGGCGGATTCATCTGGGATTGGGTCGACCAGGGCCTGAGTCAGCCGATTGCGTCTCCGCGCGAATTGACCGGCGAAGGATCGCCGCTGTTCGCCGGCGACACGTTTTTTGCCTACGGCGGCGATTTCGGCGACGTACCCAACGATGGAAACTTTTGCATGAACGGTTTGGTCCAGCCCGATCGGCGTCCCAATCCGCACTTGTGGGAAGTCAAAAAGGTTTATCAAAACGTCAAGATGACCATGCCGGATCCGTCGAAGCCGATCCTCAAGGTCAGAAACGAATACCTGTTCACTGATTTGGCGGCCTTTACCGCCCGATGGGTCGTGCGTGTCGACGGACAGATCGCTCAAGGCGGATCGCTCGGACACGTCGACGTCCAGCCGAACGGGGAAAACACCTTGTCGATTCCGGTCGACTTTGCCTCGCTGCCGCCGGGCGAATCGATGTTGACGGTTGCTTTCGTTCAGGACCAAGAAACGTCTTGGGCACCCCCGAATCATCGCGTCGCCTGGGAACAGTTTCCGCTCCGCCGGACCGAGGCTGAGGCTGTAACACCGACGGCGTCCGGAGGAAGCGATGCGGAGGTGACGTTTGAGGAAACGGATCAACAGATCACGATTGTCGCGGACCAAACGCGATTGGTGATCGAGAAATCGACGGGCGCGGCGATTTCGCTTTCAAGAGGCGGCGTCGATTACCTGGCGGGCCCGATGGACCTTAACTTTTGGAAAGTGCCCAACGACAACCAATATCGAAACAAATACCTGGAACGGATGAGCGATTGGAAAACCGCACGACAAGATCGCAATGTCGAATCGGTAACGGCCGAAGCGAACGACGACGGTGTCGAAGTCGTCGTGCGATCCACGTTGAAGTTCAACGGAGCCGAATGCCGTATCGCGTATTCGTTGAATTCCGACGACAAGATCCGTGTCGAAGCGACCTACGACGGCGCGGCGGGAAGCCCTCCGTTGATGCCGCGATTCGGCCTACAGTTTCGTATCCCGAAGAGTTTCGGCAACGTGCGCTGGTACGGTCGCGGGCCACACGAAACGTATTGGGATCGAAAAACCGGCGGCGAGATCGCGGTTCATGAAGCGAACGTCGAACAGATGGTGTTCCCCTATTGTCGCACGCAGGACACCGGCAATCGCACCGACGTGCGTTGGATGTCGATGACCGATGACGATGGAATCGGGATGCGAATCTCCGCCGACGAACCGGCCAGCGGCAGCGTCTGGCCGTGCACCATGCGAGACATGGAAACGGCGACCCATCCGTATCAATTGCCACGACGTCCGTTCAACGTCGTCAGCCTGGACGAACGATTGCAAGGCGTCGGGGGCGACAACAGTTGGGGCGCGCGGACGCACCCGCAGTACACGCTGCCCAGTGATCAGATCCACCACGTCGGGTTCACGATCGATCTGGTTCGTTGACCAAGCAGCCGCCGCGCGTCGACCCGGTGCAGGCAGTCGGTCAGAATTGTAACTGATATTTCTCGGTCATCGCCCGTTTGACGCTGGCGGTCAGAGTGTCGATCGCACTGAGGGCTTGGCGATAATTCTGATACGCGTTACCGCGCGCGATCGCGGCGGTCACGTTTTGGTAGTCGGACGTGCTGTTGGTGTCGTAGTAGTAACCGTCGCCGTACGAATTTCGGCCGTAATAACCGCCTCCACTGAGACTCTGGTTCGCTTGGATCTTGCCGGCCGCGATGTTGCCTTGCCGAACGGTCAAAGCGTTGCCGCGGAGCAATTCGGCGACATTGGTTCCGTATTGCACGACCTCCGGATCGACGTCAAGCGTCCCCAGTTCGTCGATTTGGCGAGCCCGCTGGTCGTTCCATTTCGCCAACGCGCCGCTGGATTGCGACTTGTGGTTCCGCGTCCGTTCAATGATTTCGCCGATCTCGTCGAAGTAGTACTTCGATCGATAGCCCGTCTGTTGTTGCTTGGTTCTTTCGCGTCCGCTGTCACTCATGGCCGTGGCGGCGCGATTGGCTTGGCTTTGGAGGCTGAAGATCCCCAGCACGCCGGTCAACGTGCCTTCGGTGATCGGACCTTGTAAAGACAACGAAGTCGCGTCGGATTTGACCGACCAAGTCAGCACCTCGGGGGCCGCCGTTCCGTTGCGTTCCAGCACCTCGGCCAACAGTTCCGCTGCGATGGGCTTGAGCCCCGCCGGCGATTTGCCGAACTGGAATCGCACGATGCACTCGTTCAGGCTCTTGCGGCCGACGATGATGCTGACACCTTCGACCGATGCCAAGGTCCCGGCGATGTTCTCCGGCGAATTCGCCTTCAAAGATTTCAGGTCTTCGAGTTTCTTTGCCAATGGCACCGGCGAAAAAACGTCCTTCAGTTCGATGGCCAATAACACGGAAAGATAAGTTTCCGACTGATTCGCGTTTCTCTCCAAGAAATCGCTGTAGTTCACACTGACGCTGGGCTTTAACCATCCGGCCAACAGGCTGCGATCCGCCGGACGCAGGATTCCTAAGCGGTTTTCTTTGCCGGGGACAAAATAGGTCTGACCGGGCGACCAGACGACGTCCTGGTCGGCAATTTGATCCACATAACCGCCGACCTGCTGGGCCAGGTTCTCGGGTTCCACCGATGACTTCAGGGTCGCGTATCCGGCTTCCCATCGCGGACGAAACTTCATGAAATCCAAGTCAGCGATGAACCAATACTCCTCGACGTTCTCGGCGACCTTGGTTTGAATCCCCGCGCCGTCCATCAGTTCATTTAGGGAACCGATGTTCACATAGCCGACCGCGTTGGCGACCGAAGGGGATTTTCGGAGAAGCAGATTAATCTTCTCGTCTTCGGCCGAGACATCCGGGGCGGCCAACAGCAATGCGGCCAGGAAGACAAAGATCGAACGAGAAGTGATCATGATGTGGGTAGCCATCAGAGAAGGAACGGTTTGGGAAAAGGGCATTAGATTAAGTCCTCGGGGAACGGAATGCAAAACTGGGTGCGCTGTTGACCGAAGTTAACCGAGCACGGGACAGACATCGAACCACTCACGTTTCTGGTCGTGCATCCACTCTGTGCATTCGGTCGGACCCCAGAACCCCGGCTCGTACGTGTACAGCGGCGGCGCGGCGGGACTGCGCCAGGCTTCGATGATCGGATCGATGATTCCCCATGCCAGTTCGACTTCGTCGCTCCGAGCGAACAGGCTGGCATCGCCTTGCACCGCGTCCAGCAGCAATCGCTGGTAAGCATCCGGCATGGGCCCTTGGTTGGAATCCTGAAATCGATAATCCAGGGTGCTCGTCCGCGTTTTCATGCCCGCGTCGGAGACCTTGGTTTCGAAGTGCAACTGGATGCCTTCGGCCGGTTGGACTTGGATCACCAAACGATTGCCCAGCGGCGCCCGTTTCTTGTCGCCGAAAAGGAGATGAGGGACTTCGCGAAACTGGATCACGATCTGGGTCGTCCGACAGGACAACGCTTTTCCGCTGCGAAGGTAGAACGGGACATTTTTCCAACGCCAGTTGTCGCAGTACAGTTTCAGCGCGGCAAAGGTTTCCGTCTTGCTGCCCGCCGGCACGCCCTCCTCGGCCAGGTAGCCGTCGTACTGTCCGCGGACGGTATGGTTGGCGAAATCACCGCCGGTCATTTGGCGAATGCTGTGCAGCACCTTGACCTTTTCGTCGCGAACCATCGCCGCGTCGTATTTCGCGGGCGGTTCCATCGCCGTGATCATCAGCAGTTGCAGGATGTGATTCTGGAACATGTCTCGCAATATTCCCGACCCGTCGTAGTAACCGGCGCGGCGACCGATGACGACTTCCTCGGCGACCGTGATTTGCACGTGGTCGACAAAATTGTGATTCCAAAGCGGTTCAAAGATCGTGTTGCCGAACCGCATCGCGAAAATGTTCTGGACGGTTTCTTTACCCAGGTAATGATCGATCCGGTAAATCTGGTCTTCGCGAAACGCGCCGTGGATCGCATGGTTCAGCGCGTGTGCGGTCGTCAAATCGGTCCCGAAGGGTTTTTCGATGATGACGCGTCGAAAGCCGTGCGTGTCGTCGGCCAGGCCGGCTTTGCCGAGTTGGTGAATCGCCTCCTGGTACAATTGCGGCATCGTGGAAAGGTAATACAGACGCCCGTCGGCGGGGGAATCCTCGATCTGGTCCAAAAATTCGGCCAGGGCCGAGAAGTCCTCGGGGGCCTTGATGTCGCCGGCCTGATAAAAGACTTGCTGGCTGAACGCGTCCCAAGTTTCAGCGTCGAACAGCTTGGGTGAGAACTTCTCGGTCGTCTCCCGCAGCGCGATCCGCCACTGTTCGTGAGCAAACTTGCTCCGCGAGACGCCGACGATGCGGGTATTCACGGGCAAGCGTTTTTTGGCGAACAGGCTGTACAGCGCCGGGATCAATTTTCGACTGGTCAGGTCGCCGGAGGCACCAAAGATGACAATCGTGTCGGCCATAATCGCGTGAAGCTCCGTAAGGTTCAGGGGGTGACGGACGTTAGCCGTCGTGCGAAAGTATCAGTTCAGCAAATCTTGTTTCGATGCGATCCGTCACGGTCGACGCCGAAACCACCGCCCTGCTTCAACGTTTGGCATTTTTTCTAAGCTCGGGATCGCACGGATCTCCGCCGGCAAACAGGGGCCCGCCCGCAAAAAGACAGGTCCGGCCGGCAAGAATAGGCGACCGAGTCGAATTACGGGAGGTCCGGTTCATGATCAAGCGATTCGCCATCGCCATGGTCCGCTTTTATCAGACGACGATCAGCCCGCTGACGGGGGCAAGCTGTCGGTTCACGCCGACTTGCAGCGAGTACACGGTGCAAGCGATCGACCGCTACGGCTTGGCACGCGGAGCCTGGAAAGGCCTCAAACGGATTTGTCGCTGCCATCCGTTTTCCTCGGGCGGTTACGACCCGCCCTGATCGTGCGGCTCGGCCAGAGGGGGCGGACGGCCCGGCGTTCTTTGGGGCGGGTGAATTTGCGGGATGTCCGTGCGCACGGTCCCGTTTTGGTGCATAATACGCCCGTGAGACTTGCTTCAGTCGACCGAAGCCCCTTCCCGCCTTTTTTTCATTATCGAGAGTCCCCATGACCCGCCTGAATCGTCGCCAATTCACCGCTTCCGCCGTCGCGACCGCCGGTACGTTGATGGTCCATTCGTCCACACCGGCACAAGAAAGCAACGGCCCGTTGGGCGTCGCCGTCTGCGGCGTCAACGGGCGTGGCGGTTCCCACCTGTCGTGCTTCGTGAAAGATCCGCGATCGACCGTCAACGTCATCGTGGATATCGATGAAGCGGTCGGCCAAAAAGTCGCCAGCAACGTCGAGCGTCAGCAAGGCAAGCGACCGGTCGTCATCGCCGACATCCGTGACGCTCTGGATCGCGACGACATCAACGTGCTGAGCTGTGCGACGCCGAACCATTGGCACGCCTTGATCGGCGTCCTGGCCATGCAAGCCGGAAAGGACGTCTACGTCGAAAAGCCGATCAGCCACAACGTGCAGGAGGGCCGCGCGTTGGTCGAAGCCGCCAAGAAGTACGGCCGCATGTTCCAAACCGGAACGCAGTGCCGCAGCAGCACCGCTTGCCAGGACGCCGTCGCGTTCATCAAGGCCGGCGGCATCGGCGAAGTCAAGTTCGCCCGTGGGTTGTGTTACAAGCGACGCAAATCGATCGGGGCTCTGGGGGACTACGAAGTCCCGCCGACCGTCGATTTCGAACTTTGGAGCGGACCCGCCAAAATCACCGACCCGAAAGTCACCCGTCAGAGATTCCATTACGACTGGCACTGGCAACGCCTTTACGGCAACGGTGATTTGGGCAACCAAGGCCCCCACCAAACCGACATCGCACGTTGGGGCCTGGGCGTCGACGTTCAACCCGAATCGATCATCACCTACGGCGGGCGCTTGGGTTATCAAGCCGAACGAAAGGATCCGAACTACGTCGATGCCGGCGACACGGGCAATACCGAAGTTTCGATTTACGATTACGGCGACAAGTCGATCGTTTTCGAAACCCGTGGTTTGTCGGTCGATGAATCGGCGGACGAAGAAATCAACAAACTGTTCGGTTACAGCAAGGGCAACAAGATCGGCGTGATCTTTTATGGCACCGACGGCTACGTCGTGCAGGCGGGCTACGGGACATGCAAGGTCTACGACAAGAACATGAATCTGACGAAGACCTTCAACCACGAATCGAAGTACGGCAAGGACTTTAACCTGAACGACGATCACTTCATGAATTTCTTGGATGCCGTACAGACCCGTGACGGATCGGAATTGAACGCCAACGCGATGACCGGTCACCTGTCAGCCTCGGTCAGTCACCTGGGGAACATTTCGTACTACTTGGGCGAAGACAACAAGGTTTCGCCCGACGAATTGAAGCAAGCCGTGTCGAAGATCAAGAGCGGTGACGACAATCTCGCGACCTTGGAACGAACGCTGAAACACTTGACCGACAACGGAGTCGACTTGGCGAAATATCCGGTCTCCTTGGGGCCGAAGCTGACCTTTGACCCCGACAGCGAGAAGTTCGTCGGAAACACCGACGCCGATCAGTTGCTGACGCGGGAGTATCGCGACGGCTTCGCCGTGCCCGCACCGGCCGACGTGTAACGGTCACGCGGCGAACGGGCCAGGATCCGGGTTACAAGATTTTTTGGATCGCGCCGCCGATGCTGTTGAACAAGTTTTTCACGACGTCACTCATCGGCTCGGCGGTTCCCAATCTGTCACCCAGTCCCGGCATCGACATCGCCGTGACCAGAAAAATCACGAACCCGGCGAACGCGAGCGTCGAGGTGTGCGCCGAATCGGTGCCACGAGAATCGTGTCCGCCGGCCCACCAGCCGGTTTTGATCGGATCGATCTTCGTCAGATCACGCAACCGACGCAGACCGACTTGGACGTGCCCGTCGGGTGCGTGAAAGAACCATTGCGCGTGGACTTCGAATCGCGTGGCGTCGTAGTCGAGCACCCAAGGCTTGCCGACTTTCAAATGTTTCGCCCCCGACGGCGGCACCAACACGGTGAATCCGTCGATCGACGTTTCTTGGACGGTCACCGCTTGCCGGCGTCGACCGATGCGGATCATCGCTCCGGCGCGGTCGGCTTGAACAGGGCAGCGAAAGAATTCCGAGCAGGATTCGTTGTTGGCGTCGGCGGTAGAGGGGGGGCTGGTCATGGTTCACGCTTTGGATTCACGTTGTTAACGATGCCGATCCGCAGGAAACGTGAGCCCGAACTGCATCGGCAACTCCGATTCCCCGCCAGCACCTGCAAGCACCCCGCCGCGATTAAAACGTACAACACTCCGACGGACGTGCCGGGAGACTTGACCGATTCTGCACCGATTCCGGTCGTCACCGCCGCGCCGCCGACGGACTTTGACGCTGGTCCGAATTAGACGGACCGGCCGACGCGACGGCGCGGGGGGGACAAGATCGACGGAACCCGCGCCGAATACCGCTGAAATCCTCAGACTTCGAACTGCTCGACCAGTTTCTGAAGCTGGTCGGCCAGCTTGGTCAACTCCGCTCCCGCGTCGCGAGTTTCGGTAGCCCCGTTGGCGGTCACTTGCGCTGCCTGATCGACCTTGGCGATGCTGGCGGTCAAGCTGGAGCTTGAGTTGGCCGAACGGCTGACGCCTTCGGAAACCAGGTCGGTCGCGTGCGACGTTTCGGCCATGTTGCGGGCGATTTCCTGCGTCGTGATGTTCTGTTCCTCGACGGCCGAAGCGATCGTCGCGGAAACTTCACTGACGGTGCCGATGACCCCGGTGATCTTGCTGATCGAATCGACGGCGTCGTCCGTGTTGCCTTGGATCTCCGAGATGCGTTTGCGAATGTCATCGGTCGCATCCGCGGTCAACTTCGCCAGTTGCTTGACCTCCGTCGCGACGACGGCAAAACCCTTGCCCGCGTCACCGGCGCGAGCCGCTTCGATGGTCGCGTTGAGCGCCAGCAAATTGGTTTGCTCGGCGATTCCTTCGATCATCTCGATGACCTTGCCGATTTCGCGTGCCGACTGTCCGAGCACGCTGATCGTGTTGGTGCTGCTCTCGGCCAACACCGCGGCGCTGCCGGCAACCGACGACGCGTTTTCGGCGTTCATCGCGATTTCCTTGATGCTCGCCGTCATCTGTTCGATGGCCGCGGAAACCGAGCGGAAATTTGCCGACATTTGTTCCGTGGAACTGGCGATGGTTCCCATCTCGGAGTTCATGTCCGAGGCGGCCGTTGCCGCCACGTTCGATTGCGACGTCGTGGTGCCGGCTCCCTTGCTCAGCTCGCTGGAGGTTACCGAGAGTTGATTCGATGCCGAGGCAAGACGCAGGGAGTTTTGAGCAAACTCGCCGATCGTGTGCTGCAGATCGTCAAGAAAGCCGTTGAGTTTCACGGCCATCACGCCCAGTTCGTCTTCTCCCAAGTGCGGCAGGCGAACTTTCAGGTTGCGATTCTCAGTGATCTTGCACAACATTTCGGTCATCGCGCGAATCGGTTTCAGAATCATTTGAGACAGAAAAGTGGCGATCACGATAGCGACCAGGATTGAGGTCAGGCTGATACCGCCGATCATGGTGAGTGCTTGTTGATTGGACGCTTGCAGCTCGGGACCGAGTTCGTCTTGGTCGCGTTTGACGGACAATTTGACGTCGTCGGCTAGCGCGGCGACCTCGGGGCCGATCTTATCCAAGGAATCGGTGATCAACAGATTTCTTTCTTGGATCACCTTTGCCAGTTGATCAAAGGCCTCGGCATAATCCGTTTTCAGCGAAGCGATGTTCTGGAGTGATTGCTTTTCAGCCGGATCCGTGATTTCACTGCGGAGCGATCGCATGTCCTCATCGAACGCCGCCAGCTCCCGTACCACGCGTTCCCGATCCGCCGCCGAGTTCAAATCCAGAAACTTGGCCGCGTAAAGATAGACCGAAGACATGTGTCCTATAGCGGAACCGGCAAGTTCGACCGCTTCGGTGTGATCATCGTCGCTGGCGCTGGCGATCAGTGATGCGAACTGCTGTTCCATTTGCTGACTGGCAGTGTTCAAACGCACTTGCACCAACTGGTTTCGGTTCTCCTGATGCACGACGACTTTCTGAAACGAATCTTTGTACTGCCGGATCAGCGCGTCGATCCGTGCGACCATGGCGGATCGCTCGGGATTCTGAATTTCCTGTTTGGCCGTTTTCAACAACTCGTCCATCTTGGCCACGTAGTCGTCGTACTGTTCGACCTTTTTCGGATCCGCGGTGATGATGAAGTCTTTGACGCTCATCCGCACCATCAACATGTTTGCTTGCAGTTGCCCGCAAAGATTCGCGTCACGAGCGAGTTCACGGTACGAACGGAATCCGTCGGTCGAAGCGGTCAGGCCCCACCAACCGGAAACCGCGACAACCGCCAGCAAGACGGTGACACTGCCGAAACCACTCCAGATCTTTGTTCTCAGTCCTAGTTTTCTCATCGGTTGCCTCAATGTGCTTGGCTTGAAAGAAGGGCGAAGCATCCACAGATCATTCGCAGAACGCTCTTCAAACCCCAGAGCATTCAAATCGTTGAACCCTAGGTTGTTTTTTCGAGGCATTGATTTTGAGGACAGGAATCGGGACGATTTGTGGCAGTCAAATTTGCAAAAAATTAGCGCAAACTGAATCGGACGACCCGACGATACACATGCGCAGCCGACCTAGCTGTTATTGGTCGCAAAATCGGATCAATGCTCTTTTCCCGTCACCAAACGGGGCGGAACGTGACTGATCGAATTCAACCAGTCCAAATGCCACTGCCCGTCCTGGTAACGTAACAACGTCACGCCGACGTTGACGAAGGGACCGAGCCGACCGATCGAAACCGACGGACCGAGCATTTCCGCGACCAAACCGCGAATGAAATCGGCGTGCAAAATCGCGACGACGGATTGTCGCGTCGCGCCGAATTCGTCGACGAACCGCGCGACGACGGACTTGGTCCGCTGCTCGGATTCCTGTGGCGTTTCGCGATGCGGCTGGTTCCACCACCCGTCTTCGGTGATCGTGTCGTCCACGATGCACAGCTCTTCGTCGGCATGGGCCAGTCGCCGAATGTCGGTTCGTCCCAGACCGGGGGCGCCGGAGTGATTCGCCGGCTCGTGGCCTTCGAAACACCCCCCGTTTTCGAACACCTGATGCCAAACGTGAACACGACGGGGACTCTGATCCAAGAAGGCTCGTGTCGTTTCCAACGTGCGACGAAAGGGACTGGTGATCAGGACGTCGTGCTGCAACTTCGTCAGCCAGTCCGCCAATCCTTGAGCTTGCAAACGGCCACGAGCGGTCAGGGGCGGATCCGAAATGCGCTCATAGACCGGCCTGGCGTTGTTCAGACTTTCCGCGTGACGGATCAAATAAAGCTTCATGAAAAACTGGCGACGTTTTCAAAGGGCGTGATTGCGTTTGCGACGCGACGATTCCGACAGTCGAGTGCGAACATAATCAATCATCATCCATTGCAACACGACCAACACCACCGGCATCGAGAACAACAGAAACTGCATCAGCGCCGTGTTGCTCAGCCACGACGGTCCGATTTTGACGAGCGAAATGAGAATCGCCATGACCAGCGAACCGTTGATGAACAACATCAAACAAGTCACCAAAGCAGACCCGACGGTCATCAGACAGCCCGCCGCGACGGTGCCGCGTTCGAACGTTCGCAGGTCGCTCGGACTCGGACCGCTTTCGGCGTCGGAGGTCGGATCACGGCGTTGTCGCGGGTGCAATGACGGATCGTTCAACGGCACGGCTTTGGGTGGACGCTCGAAAGAATCATCAATTCGCCATGGGAAGGATTTGGCTCAACAAAATCGTCACCAGCAAGCCGCCGACCGAAAGAACGGCCAACAGGGGCGTCCAGCTGCGCAAAGATTCGCTTTCGGTCAGGCCGCCCATTTTCGCGAAAATCCAAAACCCGCTGTCGTTCATCCAACTGCCCATCAGCGATCCCGACCCGACCGCAGTCGCGACGTAGACCATGTGAAAACTGGGCTTCATGTCACCGATGATCGCCGACATCATGGCCGAACCGATGATCATGGCGACCGTGCTGCTGCCCTGGGCGATTTTCAGGACCGAAGCGATGCACCATCCCAACAGCAACAGCGCGACACCCTGCGCTCCGGCGCCGGAAAACAGTTCGCGGATCGAAGTACTGATGTCGGTATCGGTCAACATCGCACCGAAAGCGCCGCCGGCGGCGGTGATCAAAATAATGACGCCGCCGGACATTAGTGATTCTTCGACGTCACCGCCGAGCGCCCGCCAAGACAATCCGCGGACCCGTTTCAGCGTCAGCATCGCGACGATCGCCGCCAACATCAACGCAAAATTCGCGTTGCTCCACAACGAAAGCGAGTCCGCTATTTGTCGGGCTCGCGTGTCCCACTGGTGCGGCCGGATCAGTTCCGGCATCGCGGATTCCAACAGCGCTCGATTCATACGTCGTCGATCGACGGGTTTCATGCGATCCTTGTTGGCGGAAAGCCCTTTCTTGGCGACGTCCGAGATCGCGATGCCCAGGAAAGCGGTTTCGTCGTAAAAACCCGGGTCCGAAAGGATTTCGTTCAGTGCGTCGACGTAGGCTTGTCGCTGGGCGTCGTTGGTCGGTGCTTCCAGCAGCAGTTGCTGTTGTGCCGGCGTCAATCGACCGCTGCTGTAGATCCGGCCCGCAGGCGACGCGGGATCGGCATCGGCGATGGCTTGTGATAACGCGGCGAAATCGGTGACTTCTTCGACCTGCAATCTCGCCCGATCTTCCTTGTCGGCGATCGTGGTGGTCAAGGTGCCGGCGCCGATCAACACGACGGGCAACAAGACGGGTAACAGCGAAACCCACATCGACGGCAGTTGGTCTTCCAGCAACGGCTTGTGTTTGTTTTCGTTGCCGCCCAGCGGTCGCATCGCGATCGGCATCCTGTTGTCGACGTAGACGGAAAACAGCAAGCCGAAGACCGCCGACGGGATCGCGACGAGTGCCCCGATGATCATCATCATGCCGATGTCGACGCCCAGCGTCGCGGCGACCAACAGCGGCCCGGGCGTCGGCGGCACCAACGTGTGCGTGATGCAACCGCCCGTCGCGATCGCCATCAAATAACGCAGATAGTGCTTGTTGGTGCGACGATACAGACTACGCGCCAAGGGAACCAATAAATAGAAAACCGTGTCAAAGAATACCGGGACGGCCAAAATGAACCCACTGACGGTCAGTCCCAGCGACACCTTTTTTTCACCCGTGATGCCGATGGCGGTTCGCACGATGCGATCGGCGGCGCCACTGTCCAGCATGCACTTGCCGATGATCGCGGCCATCGCGATGACGATGCCGACTCCGCCGGCCGCACTGCCGAACGCGTTGACCACCGCGGACATCCGCACCCCGGAATCGCCACCGCTGGTCCAACCGATCAGCAGACTGACAATGATCGCCGAGATGATCAGAGCCAAAAAAGCATTCAACTTGAGTCCGATGATCATGCCCAACACGGCGACGATGCCGATCGCGACCAAGATCATCGGTTGCCAATTCACGTCGCCCGTGTCGTCCGCTGCGGTGGCCAGTTCGTTGACGACCTCGGCGGCTTCCTGCCCCATCACGTCGGGGACCAACGCCAGCGAACTTCCTAGGATCAGCCACGGCAGGAAAAGTTGAGGAAATCGCATCGTGCGCTCTCGCGAAGGGAAAAGAAACAGGCGTCGGACGGGCCAGAAACAAGCGGCAAGTTTAGCCGGGTTGGTCCCTCGTGTGGCTTGGCGGCGGGCGATAATCATCCATCTCCTCTTCTCCCCCGCCGTCACGTTCGAAACATCATGTCCACGACCGACGATCTGGCCTCGGCTGCCACCCCGAGAAAACAACCGTCCTCCAGCCCGATCCCTGCGGTGGGATCGACAACAAAGACCGGGGGGCGCGGACCGGCATGGATGCGTCTGACGCTGATCGCCGCGGCGGTCTATAACTTGGCCTGGGGGTTCTGGGTCATTCTACGACCGGACGATCTGTTCGTTTGGTCCGGTATTCAGCCGCCACGATATCCGGGCATCTGGCAATGCGTCGGGATGATCGTCGGCGTTTATGGCATCGGCTACGCGCTCGCAGCAACGGACCCGATCCGACATTGGCCGATCACTTTGGTCGGTTTTCTCGGCAAAATTCTCGGGCCGATCGGATTTTTCGTGCCCTTGTTTTTCGGTCCGGTCGACGATCCGGGACGGCTTCCGATGTCCTGGGGGCTGACGATCATCACCAACGATCTGATTTGGTGGATTCCCTTTGCGGCGATCTTGTTCGCGGCGTTCAAGGAATTCAACAAACCGCCCGAGACGGAAAAGCTGACCATTCCGCAGGCCGACCGACTTTTTCAGTCCCAGCACGGCCGGTCGATCCACGAGTTATCCCAGGGCCGCCGCGTGTTGCTGGTGTTTCTGCGACACAGCGGATGCACGTTTTGCCGTCAGACGCTGGCCGATTTGTCAGCCAACTTGGAAAAAGTGAAGGCGGGCGGACTGATCCCCGTGATCGTTCACATGGGAGACAACGAAACGGAAGCGGAGTTTTTCGCCCACTACGGTTTGGCCGACGAACACCGAATCAGTGATCCGACTTGTCGGCTGTATGCCGCTTACACTCTGCCCCGCGGCCGCTTGAGCGATCTTTTCGGCTGGTCGGTTTGGGCGAGAGGTTTTCGCGCGGCGATCATTCAGCGTCACTGGATCGGCAAGCTGGGCGGTGACGGTTTTCAACTCGGCGGATCCTTCATCGTGCGAGACGACCGCGTCCTGGCGAGCTTTTCGCAAAGATCGGCCGCCGATCAGCCCGACTTTTGTCAGCTCGCCGAGAACGACGCACCGCTTGCGAACGCCGATCAGATCGCGTCCGGTGGCGCGATCAGCGGCGTCTGAATCGTCCTCGTCGTCGGTGGCGATCGCCGTGGGATGTAAAAATCGATCTGTTTATCTTGCATGATCCGATACTTGACGCCGTGACACCAAAGTCGAAAGTACGGTCTCAGCGGCTCCTGGCCGGCCAAACCTTGACTGACCAAAGCCTCTTGATAGAGCGGCCACATCAAATAGTCGCGCAACATCGCGTCGCAGTTGATGAAATAGAATGCCGGTCGGAGCGTCGCGGCGATCTCGTGCGACAAATCAATCCGCTCGGTCAGTTTGGGTGCTTGAGTCTGAAAAACCTTCATCAACTCGGATTGGTTGATCGCGTCCTTGGGATGTTTCGGCGGACTGCCTTCGAGGACCCGAACTTTCGGCAACGGCGTCAAGACTTCGATCAGACGATCGTCCGCCGTCGCGTCGGCGATCGACGCGACGCCGGACAACCAGTTCTCGGCCAGTTGCTGCGTTGCGTCGGCCGAGATCGGTTCGGGGGACCGGACGATGAAATAGACGTCTCGTCGACCATCACCACGTCGATCACTTCCCGCGATCTCGAAGACTTCTTCCAGGCGGCGGTGGACGTCCTGACCGCCGGGCAAATCGTCGAACAAACCGGCAAGCCCTCTGCCGTCAGGCCGGAACTGTTGAAAGAAGCCGATCAGACTGTCCGGCGACGTCGGGTCATCGACACGGATGCAGGCCGCGTCGTGTAAACGTGCCAGTAATTCTTGCGAACAAATCAAAGGAATCCTGCGGGCGTCGTGAAAGGGATGTGTGAAAGGGGAAACCGTCCGACCTTCTTTCCAGGATCACCCGTTTTCCCAAACCATCGTGCCAGCTTGTCAAGGATCTCCGCCCGTTTCCCGCGCTTCGACTAACTCCTTTCGATCCATTCGTACCGGCCGTTGGCACCGACGACCTCTTCCTCGATGAATCTCAAGATGGCCGCACCGACGGTTTTGCCGACTTCCGGTTTGGTGATCAAAGCCTGCCCCGACAAACTGGTCGGCAGCATCATTTCTTTCAGGTCGATTTCCCGCCCGCGAACCGCTTTTTTCTTGGCCACTTCGATCTGTTTGGCCATCCGCACACCGTCTTCCGCGTCTTCGCTGCGAGCCCCCACGATCAGCAGGGTGGGCAACGACAACAGCGCGGGATCACGAATCGCCTGATCCATCGCCACGCCCTTGAAGGTCTTTTGCGGCGACACGTAAACCATGCCTTTCACGTCTTGACCTTGTTTGATGCGGCCGACGCTGGGGAAGGCCCAGTCACGCTGGGCCCAATGCGAGGCAAAGATCGCACCTTCGCTGATTCCGATCATCACCAAGGCGTTCAAGTTCAGTTTGCCTTCGTTGTTCTGCTCTTTCAAAAAACCTTTGGCCGATTCGATGTCCGCCGAGATGATGGCCTCGATTTCACGTCGTCCCATGCGTTGGGTGTCAAAGTTCTTTGTATTGCCGCGACGGTCGGTGTACGTGCGACTGGCACCGTGGCCGCGGTATTCCAGAATCAACACCGCATGACCGGCCTTTTGCATGGTCTTGGCCAGATCTAGATACGGGCTTGCTTGGCCGCCCCATTCGTGGATCAACATGACGGGAACCGCTTGCTTTGCTTTCTTGGATTCCAGATAGATCGCACGCAGGTTCACCCCGTCACGGGTCGTCAAGGTGATCGGCGTCGGTTCCGCTTCGGCCGGTGCCGCGGCACGTCGGGGCCGTGGACGGATCGAGTCTTGGGCGGATCCGCTCGTCACGTCCAGCGTCAGGCAACAGCCGGCGATCACAGCGATTGCGGCGAAAAAGTTGCCGCCCGGACATCGCTTGTCGGTGTTTCGTATCGCGTGTGAAAAAGAGATGAAGCGATGCAAGTGACTCGGATACGTCATGTCGCGGTCCTCGGAGGATCGTGTCAGAAAAGGCTCGTGTCAGATAAGAATTCTGGTGCGATGACTCGGTTCATGCAACTCAGAAAGGTTCAGTCTAACCCGGCGATCGGGTCACCGTCAGGAATTCGTGAGGCGTCACGAATCCGTTCGGCGTTACTTGGCGAATTCGTTGAACTGGGATTCGCGAACCACCGTGACTTTGATTTCACCGGGGTACGTCAGTTCGTGTTCGAAAGCTTTCGCGATTTCGCGACAGATGATTGCGGCGCTGGCGTCGTCGGTGCGATTGCTATCGACCAGCACGCGGAGTTCACGACCGGCACTGATGGCAAAGGCTTGTTGGACGCCTTCGAAACGCGTCGCGATCGCCTCCAATTCCTCCATGCGTTTGACGTAACGCTCCAGGGATTCGCGTCGCGCGCCAGGACGACTGGCGCTGCACGCGTCGGCCGTCGCCACCAACATGGTGTAAGGATGCTGGGTGACGATGTCATCATGATGTCCACGGGCGGCGTGGACGACTTCGGCGGATTCGCCCGATCGTGCCAGCAGGTCGCCGCCGATCTTGGGGTGTCCGCCTTCGAGTTCATGATCCGCCGCTTTGCCGATGTCGTGCAGCAGACCGCAGCGTCGCGCCAAGTCGCCGTCCATGCCCAACATTTCGGCCAACAGCCCGGCCAGGAAGGCGACTTCGACGCTGTGTCGCAGCACGTTTTGGCTGTAGCTGGTTCGAAAATGCAACCGGCCCAGCATCTGAACGACTCTGCGGTGCAAACCCGGCACGTTGACTTCGTCGGCCGCTTCGACGCCTTTTTTCACGATGAATTCGTCGATTTCTTCCCCCGTCTGGGCGACGACTTCTTCGATCTTGGACGGATGAATGCGGCCGTCGGCGATCAGTTTGTCCAGCGAGGCACGGGCGATCTCGCGTCGCACCGGATCGAAACCGCTGACGATCACGACACCCGGCGTGTCGTCGATGATCAAGTCGACGCCGGTCAGTTTTTCGAACGCACGGATGTTGCGGCCTTCGCGGCCGATGATCCGCCCCTTCATGTCGTCGGTGGGCACGTCCACGGTGCTCGTGGTTGATTCGGCGGTGTGAGTCGACGCGAAACGCTGCATCGCCGTGAGCAGGATGTCGCGACTCTGTTGCTTCAACTTCTCTTGCAACGCTTTGTGGTGCTTGATGATTTGGGAACCGACTTCCTGGTCCAGTTCGCTGCGCAACGTGCCCAGTAATTTCTCGGTGGCTTCGTCGCGCGACAGCCCGCTGACTTGTTCCAGCACGACGGTTTGTTCTTGGATCTGGCGATCCAGATCGGCCCGTTGCTGGGCGACCGATTGCAGTTGACTGTTCAGCTGACTTTGGTCGGATTCGATCCGGTGTTGCTGTTTCTGCACGGACTCTTCTTGTTTGGCCAGTACCTCCCGGCGATGTTCCAGCTTCTGCAGCAATCGATTTTGTTGTGCCCGCTCGGCGGCGATCTCTTTTTCCGCTGCTGCTTTGATCTCGTAAGCCTTGTCTTTGGCGTCGACCAGCATCTGATTGCGTTCGACTTCGGCTTCCTTCCGCGCCGATACCTTCAGCTGGTCCGCTTGCGATTGGATCTTTTCCTGAAACTTGGAATACAGACGTTGAACGACCGCCAGCACGGCGGCGACGCCCAGCAGGAAAAAGAAAAGACAGTAGAGAATCGTCTGCGCGGTCTCGGCGGTCATGTTGCCATTGTCTCGTGCTCGGCCTCGTCAAGTTGCTGACTGTGGCACGAATTCGGCCCCGGATCGCAGCTCCAACGTCGTCCGTTCAATCTGAAACCCGACGTCCGACGATCGAGGCATCGTAACGTTTTCTCGGGGTTGACGGTATCACGGGGGTCCGTCGGCGTGTCGTGGGGCTTCTGGCGGCCGGGGCGGCAAGCGATGAAGATGCTGGCATCATGGAATCCACTTGGCAATCGATCCTGGAACACCTCCGCGACGCTTGGCCGCCGAGCCGCTGGGCCGGCACCGGCGTGGTGGTCGGATGCAGCGGCGGCGGTGACAGCGTCGCGCTGACCCGTCTGCTGAACGATCTGCAGCGACGACATTCTCAGGCCGGTTTTCTGGTCATCGCCCACCTCAATCACCGCCTTCGCGGCGACGCGTCGGATCATGATCAGGCCTTCGTGGCTGATCTCGCCGAGCGACTCGAGCTGTCGATCGACGTCGGTGTTGCGGAACGGCACGGCCCGACCGACGAAGAATCGCTCCGCCGCCGACGCTTGCGTTTTTTTTCGGACGTCGCGGCGCGTCGCGGCGCCCGATACGTCGCCCTGGGGCATACGTCGGACGACCAGGTGGAAACCGTGTTGCACCATTTGATGCGGGGAACCGGACCGAACGGGTTGACGGGCATGGCGTCGCATCGTCCGCTCGATCAAGATTTTGTGTTGGTCCGTCCGATGCTCGGTCTGTCGCGGAAACAGATTCGCGACGCCCTGACCGAGATCGATCAGGCCTGGTGCGAAGACGCCAGCAACCGGTCGAACGCTTACACCCGGAACTGGATCCGGAACGAAGTCTTACCGCTCATGCGACAGCGTTTTCCCGGCGTCGACGGGGCGATCACGCGGGCCGCCGGGTCGATCGCGACCTGGCAGGATCATCTTCACCGCTCCGCCCGAAAATGGATCGACACCGCCGTGCGGATTGACCGGCCGGTTTCGAATTCCCCGGCCGAATCGGTCGATATCGACAGTCAAAATCTGCCCGACGACGGCGTGATCATCGCCGGCGTGTCGATGGTCTGGGACGATGCTGGGTGGAGTCGAGGCGGAATGACCAGTGACCATTGGAACCGGATCGTCACGATGCTGCGCAGCCCGCCAACGGCCGGCCCCCAGGCAAACTTGCCGGGCGACATCCGGTTTCATGTCCGGGAACACCGAATTCGGTTCCTCCACCCGGGAGGTCCGGATCGTCGTTCGTCCGACCGCCGGCCGACCGGTTAGGGTTCGACGAGCCATCGGACAATCGGATCGAGCCGACGGAACCTCCCGCCCGACTACGGCGAACGCGGTTCGACTCCGTGCAGCTTGCGAACGAAGAAATCCGCTTGCCGCCGTTTGGCGTAAGGATGCCCGGCGGCTCCGTGGCCGACGCCGGGCATGACCAGCAGTTCGAAATCCTTGTCCGCTTTGACCAACGCATCGACGACTTGCATCGTGCTGATCGGATCGACGTTTCTGTCCAATTCGCCCACGATCAGCATCAGGTCGCCTTGCAAACGGCTCGCCTGGGTGACGTTGGACTGGTCTTTGTAATGCGGCCCGATCGGCCAGCCCATCCACTGTTCGTTCCACCAGATCTTGTCGACGCGGTTGTCGTGACATCCACAATCGGCTGACGCGGCGCGGTAAAAATCGCCGTGCGTCAACAAGGCCCGCAGGGCGCTTTGCCCGCCCGCCGACCCGCCCCAGATGCCGACGCGATCCAGATCCATCTCCGGACGCGTCTCGGCGGCCGCCTTCATCCACGCGATCCGGTCCGCAAATCCGCTGTCGCCAAGGTTCTTCCAACACACGTCGTGAAAGGCTTTGCCGCGATGGTTCGTGCCCATGCCGTCGATTTGCACGACGATGAAACCGAGTTCGGCCATCTGATACAGTCGAGCATGCGTCTGGAAAGTTTTCGGGACGAAGGAACCATGCGGCCCGGCATAGATGTATTCCAAAACCGGATATGTTTTTCGCGGATCGAAGTTCGTCGGCCTCACGATGATTCCGTGAATGTCGGTTTCGCCGTCGCGTCCCGGCGCGACAAACCGTTCCGGCGTCCGCCAGCCGGTCGACAACAGTGGTCTGACATCGGCTTTTTCAAGTTCCAAAATGGCTTCGCCGGTGCTCGCATCGCGAAGCGTGTTTCGCCATGGCAAATCGACACGGGAATAACGATCGATCAGATAACGACCGTCTTCGCTGATTTCCCAGCGATGGTCGCCATCGCCGGCGGTCAGCATCCTCGCGTCCTTGCCGTCGAAGCCGACTTTCAACAAATGAACGTGATACGGATCCTCGGCCGGATCGACACCGGACACCTTGACCCAAAGGGTCCGCGACTTCACGTCGATCTTTTCGACTCCTCGGACCACCCAATGACCGTCATCGCCCAAGCAGTCGCGGGTGATGTCACGCAATTCCCCCGTCGCCAAATCCACCAGATAAAGGTGATTCCACCCGCTCCGTTCGCTCATCCAGATCGCTTCGCCCGTTTCGTCCAGCCGTTTCAAATAAGTCTTATCGGAATAATGAACGAAGGTGTCACTGACTTCGCTGATCAGTGATTTCGCTCGGCCGTCCTTCGCATCGACCCCGATCAAACGCAATAATTGATGGCTGCGTTGGTTGTACAGAAAACTGAATCCGGAACTGTCGTCGTTCCACTGCAAGTCGGTCAACGCGAAAGCGTTGGGGAACAAGGTGTTTTTGACCACGATCCGTTTTCCGCCGTCGGCCGAGAACAGGACCGGCGTTTCGGCGTCCAGGCGGTCGCCCGGCTTGGCGTAGTCCATCGTGATCAAGTTTCCGTGATGGGAATCTTTCGGCGATGATTCGATCAAGTGAACTTTGCGACGCGTGCCGGGCACGGTTCGCATGACGACGAAATGCTTCGCATCGGGACTCCAATGGACCCGGCCACCGTAGAAATTGTTTTCGGCACCCTCGTCGGTTTTCCAAGCGATCTTGTTCGACGTCACGTCACGCACGACGACGTTGTGATCGGAAAATTCGACCGACCAGCGACCGCCTGGCGACTGCGAGGAACCTCGACCGGATCCACGGCGATCGGGCGGCGATTTGGGGATCGGCGTCGCGTCGTCGATCACCGCGTGCCCGGAAAAGTCGGTGGCGACGAAACAGGCTCGTGGCTTGTCGTCGGCGTCACGGAGCAACCAAGCATGACCGACGTAGGTGGACCATTCACGCCGCGTCCCCGCGGCGACGTCACCGTAGTAGCGTTCGTTGCCGTCGCCGCTGCGATAAAAAACCTTCAAGTCGACTTTCGTCTGATTGTCAAACTCGATCGTCGTCGCATCCCCGGTCGCGCGGCTTCGCACGATGACCGTTTGCGGTCGGACCCCGATCACGTTTTGCAAGTCGTCGCGGTCGGGGTGTTGTTCGGCGAGCCGTTTCTTCAAGCCGTCGCGATCGAGTCCTCCCGTCCGCTGCCCCGTCACGGCATCGACGACCACGTATTCGAACTTTTGGATTCCGGTCCGCAGGCGATACCAAAACGCATCCGGGCCGACCCAATTCGGCGAGACTCGATCACGAAAGATTTTGCCCGACGTTCGCTCGGAAAAGGTCCGCCAGCGGTCGTAGTCGTCCGCCGTTCCCTGGCCATGCACGCCTTGCACCGAAACGGCCGACCAGACGACAAGCACCGGGACGATCGTGATCCGTGCGGTTACCGAGAATCGCGAGGTGTGATCGGATCGCATGGGGTCTTCCGGAACGGGGGGCGTAATCGGCGGTGCTCGTCCGACGTCATTCTTTCGACGTCGTGTCCTTACCCGAAATCGGTTGCCGGTCGGATTGTTCCTCCGCGCCGAACAGCACTTCGGTAACGCCCCGTGCACCGCTGGGCAGACGTCCCGTCACGGTGACATCCGTGATCGGATAATCGCCGGGGCTGAAACGCTGATTGGCTTTGGTCGCGAAGATGTTTTGCGGCACGACCAAGGTCTCGTCTTTGCCGAGTGGCGAGTTTTGGTACAGGAAATACTGTCCGTTCAGATCCACCGTCAGGTTAGGAATATCCTGATCACTGAGGTTGCGGATGACAACAACGTGGCTCGGAATCGCCCCCGACCCGTTGGCCGTCGTCACCAATCGACGCTCCAGCCGGACGTCGACGTCCAGGCCGTGTTGGGCGGCGCGGCCGAAAACGATCGCGTAGACGCTCAGCACGGTCAGGGGCAGCAGGCAGGACACCACCAACGCGATGATCAGTCCGCGGGACGACAGCCGGGGTGCAGGGGCGATGCTGGGAGCGGGCTGTTCGTTCATGGGGGCGTTGGGGACGACGGACGAATTTTTCGTGGCGGGTGTGGTACGGAGCGGTCGGATCGTCGCGGAGGACTCACCGGATCTCGATCGCGCCGGCGATGGGCATGACAAAGATCTTGCCGTCACCGATCTGGCCGTCGGTACCGGTCTTGGCGACCCGGCTGACGGTTTCCAGGACCGCTTCGATGTCTTGGTCGCTGACGACCATTTCCAAGACGATTTTGCGGAGCAAATCGACCTTGTATTCATTACCGCGAAAACTGGGACGTTGACCACGCTGGCGTCCGTAGCCCGTCGCGTCGCTGATCGTCAAGTTCGCCACCCCCAGTTCGGCGAGGGCGTCGCGAACGGTCGACAACTTCGTGGGCTGAATGATCGCTCGAATCATATGCATGCTTGGACTCCTTCGCCGAAGGTCGGTTCGGGCTGCCCCGATTCGAGTGACGCGGTGATCGCGTCGATCATGCGGTGGGTGTCGATGGCTTGACGATGGTATTCGGTCAAGTCTTCGTCGCCGATCAGCGTTTCGATCATGCGACGTTCTTGCTGGTCGTCGAAATCCGACTGATCGACTTTTCCCGACGCGTCGTGAATCCAGAACCGCGCAGGTTTGTCGGCCCAGGGGCGAGTGAAATCGTCGCAAATCAACGAGGCGTCGGTGCCGGCGATCTCGAACCATTTTCGCGTCGCGGTGTCGTAGCCGCAGGAAACCGTGGCCGACTGATTCCCCGCGAATCGCATCACCGCGGTGCAGCGGATCGGCACGCCGTCACGGTCCACCGACGTGGCGTAAACCGATTCGCAGGTTGCACCCAATGCGAACCGCACCAGCCCGGCGGCGTACCACGCCAGGTCCAAAACGCATCCGCCGCCCAACGGGGCTTGCAGACGGTGTTCGCCGGTCTGGAAGGGTTCGAAAAAAGAGACCGACGCACTGACGTGCCGGACGTCACCGAGTTTCCGCTCGGACAAAACTTGCCGGAACGCTGCGGTCCTGGCGTGATGCAGCCACGCGGTGGCACAAAGCCAGCGGACGCCCGCCGACCGACAGGCCTCGCGGATCCGGACGGCTTCGTCGGCGTTCATGGCCAGCGGTTTTTCGCACAACACCTGTTTTCCGGCGTCCGCCGCCGCGATCGCCCACTCGGCGTGCAGCGACGGGGGCAAGGAAATGTAGACCGCATCGACGTCGTCACGCTTGAGCAGATCCGCGTAGCCGGCGACCGCCGTGGCGACGCCGTATTGCCCGCCGCACCAGGTCGCACGGTCCAGGCTGCGGCTGGCGATCGCGGTGACTTCGCAGCCGTCGGTGGACTGCAAGTCGGCGACCAGCCGCCGCGTGATCCGGCCGGTTCCGATCAGTCCGAAGCGTGTGTTGGTGCGGGTCATCGCGTGGTCGGTTGGTGGCATGAAGTAGGGGAGGAATTCGCAGGTCGATTCGGTCTAGGCGTCCGCTTGGGTCGGTTCGCTTTCCGGGGTCGGTTGATCGGCTTGGGCCTGTTTGTAAGCCCGGCCGGCTTCGACGTAATGTCGATTGCCGCTCGCCGTTCGACGGCGATCTTCTTCGCCGACTTCGCGGATCACTTTGGCCGGCACGCCGACGGCCAGGCTGCCGGGCGGGATGACCGCTCCCTCGGTGACCAGAGCGCCGGCGGCGACGATCGCCCCGGTCCCCACGACGGCACCGTTGAGCACGATCGCACCGATACCGATCAAGGCTTCGTCCTGGACCGTCGCGCCGTGGACCACCGCGGCGTGTCCGACGGTCACTCGACGCCCGATCTTGCAGGGGAATCCGGGGTCCGCGTGCAAGACGCATTGATCCTGAACGTTGGAGTCATCGCCGATTTCGATCGGTTCGACGTCGCCTCGCAAGACCGCACCGAACCATATGCTGACGTTCTTGGCGACGCGAACGTCCCCCGTCAGCGTCGCGGTGTCGGCGACGAACGCGGACGGATCGATCAATTCGGGCTTTCGGCGACAGTTCTCGGGATTCGGCATCGTGGGTGGCGACCTGGTGCTGCGGATGAAAAGTCAAGCTGAATCGTAACCGGAAAATCCGCCCCCGTGATTCCCCCACCCCCTTACAACTTGATCCGCTGCGACATAGCGTAAAAGCTACTTTCGTGCTCCCCAAAACGGATTCAGAACAAAACGGAATGGCGACCACCGCGGCGACGCAAATCATTCGGGTCAAAGGTGCCCGAGAACACAACCTTCGCGACGTCAATCTGTCGCTCAGTCGCGGCGAATTGATCTGTTTTTCAGGTGTTTCGGGCAGCGGAAAATCCTCGCTGGCGTTCGACACGTTGTACGCCGAGGGTCAGCGGCGTTACGTCGAAAGTCTCAGCAACTACGCCCGCCAATTCATGGGCCAGATGCCCAAGCCCGACGTCGATCTGGTTTCGGGGCTGAGCCCGTCGATTTCGATCAGCCAAAAGTCGACCGGCAAGAATCCACGCAGCACCGTCGGCACGATCACCGAGATCTATGACTTCCTGCGTGTCTTGTTCGCCCGCGTCGGCACGGGGTATTGCCCGAAGTGCGACGTTCCGATCGCCGCCCAAACCTGCGACGCGATCGTCGGTCGCATCGCCGACTTGCCGGCCGAGGCGACCCTGTGGATTTTGGCACCGCTGATTCGTCGTCAAAAAGGCGAATTCAAGGATCTGTTCGAAGACTTGCGTAAACAAGGCTTCGCTCGGGCCCGCGTCGACGGCGAAACGATTCGGCTTTCCGATCCCCCGCCCTTGGATCGACAGGCCCGCCATGACGTGGAAGTCGTCGTCGATCGCGTGTTGCCCGACGATCGGGATCCGGGGCGGCTGGTCGAAGCGGTCACGTCGGCCCTGAAACTGGGCGATTCGACGTTGTGCGTTTCGCTGTCGGCCGCCAACGACGAGGCGGCCGGCCCGATCAGGGACGACCAACTCTACAGCAGCCAGTCGTCCTGCCCGTCGTGCGGCACGAGTTACCGCCCGGCGTCGCCCCAACTGTTCAGCTTCAACAGCCCCCAAGGCATGTGCCAAGCCTGCGACGGACTCGGGCGTCTGTACACGTTCGTCACGGAGTTGCTGATTCCCGACGAAAAGTTGTCCGTCCGCAAAGGCGCGATCGCGTTGTTGGGCAAATGGGGCGACATGGGCCGTTACCGCCGTCACATTTACCGTGGCGCGGCCGACGCTTTGGACGAGTTCTTCGGTTTGGAACCCGGCACGATGCTCCAAGGCAAGTGGCAGGACTTGCCCGACGAAGCCCGACACGCTTGGCTGTGGGGGATCGACGAGTCCCTCGAGTTCACGTGGCGGGGCGGACGAAAAGCCAAAAAGTATGCGGGCCAGTTCGGCGGGTTCATTCCCGAATTGCTGGACCGTTACAAGACGAGTCGCAACAAAATGCAGTTGCGTCAGTTCGAAAAGTTCATGAGCACGATGGACTGCCCGGACTGTGCCGGCAAGCGTCTGAACCCGCAAGCCTGCAACGTGCGTTTGACCACGGCGTCGCCGTCGTTCGGCGAAACGCATGACCGCCGTCAGTATTCTCTGCCCGAGTTGTGTGACTTGTCGATCGACGCGTTGGCGTCATTTTTCGAAGCGATCGAACTGGGCCGCGTCGACGCCCGGATCGCCGAGGAAGCGCTCAAGGAGATCCGCGCGCGGCTGGGGTTCCTCCTGGGCGTGGGCTTGGAATACCTGTCGCTCTCGCGGACCGCCCCGACGCTTTCCGGCGGCGAATCCCAACGCATCCGCTTGGCCGGACAGATCGGTAGCGGACTGGTCGGCGTCCTGTACATCCTGGACGAACCGTCGATCGGCTTGCACTCCCGCGACAACGACCGCCTGATCGAAACGCTGCTGCGGCTGCGCGATGCCGGGAACACTTTGATCGTCGTGGAGCACGACGAGGACACCATGCGGGCGGCCGACACGATCGTCGACTTCGGTCCCGGCCCGGGCGTCAAAGGCGGCAAGATCGTCGCCGCCGGTGACGTCGACACGGTGATGAAGACCAAGAAAAGCGTGACCGGCAATTTTCTCGCCGGAACGCGTACGATTCGTCCGCCGGAAAAACTCCGCGACATCGATCCGAAGTTTCAGCTGACCGTCCGGGGCGCTCGGTATCACAACCTGAAAGACGTCGACGTGTCGTTGCCCCTGGGCACGGTGACCTGCGTGACCGGCGTTTCGGGCAGTGGGAAAAGTTCGCTGATCGGCGGCATCCTGGAACCGGCCTTGCGCAACGCGCTCAACGGAGCCGAGTTGGAGCCGGGCGACCACGACGCCATCGACGGGCTGGAGCACTTGGACAAGACGATCGCGATCGATCAATCGCCGATCGGCCGGACGCCGCGGAGCAACCCGGCGACGTACGTCAAAGTGTTCGACGAGATCAGGAACTTGTTCGCCAAGTTGACCGAAGCCAAGACGCGTGGTTACACGGCCAGCCGGTTCAGTTTCAACGTCGACGGCGGACGATGCGCCGCGTGCGACGGCAACGGCGCGAACAAGCTGGAAATGGATTTCTTGGCCGACGTCTGGGTGACGTGTCCGGTCTGCGCCGGCCGACGATACAACCGCGAAACTTTGTCGGTGACCTTCAAGGGAAAATCGATCGCCGACGTATTGAACATGGACATCAGCGAAGCGCTGAAACTGTTCGAAAACATCCCCAAGGTCGCCGAGAAACTGCAGACGCTGGTCGATGTCGGGTTGGAATATCTGAAACTCGGCCAACCTTCGCCGACGCTTTCGGGCGGCGAGGCTCAACGCATCAAGCTGTCCCGAGAGTTGTCCAAACGCGAAACGGGTCACACGTTGTACGTGCTTGACGAACCGACGACGGGATTGCACTTCGCCGACATCGAATTGTTGCTCAAGGTCATTCACGGTCTGGCCGATCGCGGCAACACGATCGTGATCGTCGAACACAACATGGACGTGATCAAGACGGCCGATTGGGTGATCGACCTGGGCCCGGAAGGCGGCGGTGGCGGCGGAGTCGTGGTCGCCGAAGGCCGTCCGGCGGATGTCGCCAAAGTCGCCGCGAGTCATACCGGTGAGGCGCTGGCGAAAACGCTGGGCATCAAACGGCGGGCCAAGAACGCCGCCAAGTCCTCGTCGAACATCGTCGCCCCGCTGGCCAAGGCGCGGACACACGTCGTCGTGCAACAGGCCAGCGAACACAACCTGAAATCCGTCAGCACCGACATCCCCCGCGACGCGATGACCGTTTTCTGCGGGCCCAGCGGCAGCGGAAAAAGCTCGCTCGCGATGGACACGATCTACGCCGAAGGCCAACGGCGTTACGTCGAATCGCTGTCCTCGTACGCCCGCCAGTTCATCGGGCAGGTGCAAAAACCCCACGTCGAACGCATCGAAGGTTTGTCGCCGGCGATCGCATTGGAACAGCGCAACCTGGGACACTCGCCACGCAGCACCGTGGGCACGGTGACGGAGATCTACGACTACCTGCGGATCCTGATGGCCCGCCTGGGTACGATGCACTGCCCCGATTGCGGCGTGCCGGTGGGAACGCAAACGCCCGATCAAATCGTCGACAAAGTCATGGCGCTCGCCCCGGGCACCAAGGCGTTGTTGCTGGCCCCGATCGAAGTCCATGCCGGCGAAGCGTCGTTGGACACGTGGGCGTCGCTACGCAGCGTCGGCTATCAACGCATTCGCGTCGACGGGCAAACGGTCCCGCTGGACGAAGCCGGGGCGCTGGACCCACGCCAGAAACAAAGTGTCGAAGTCGTCGTCGACCGCATCGTCGTTCAAGACAGCGATCAATCCCGCATCAGTGATAGCGTCGAGCAAGCCTTGTCGCTGGGCGTCGGGGTCTTGCACGTCGCGTTGGCCAACGAGGATCGCGCCGAAAAACATTGGGACGTGCTGACGCACAGCCAGCACTTGGTTTGCGGTTGTTGCGGTCGATCGCTGGTGACTTTGTCGCCGCACCATTTCTCGTTCAACTCCGCGATCGGCTGGTGCCCCCAGTGCGAAGGCTTGGGAACGCAAACCGGTACCAATCCGGCGGCGCTGATCAAATCGCCGACGCTTTCGCTGGCCGAGGGTGCGGCGTTGTTGTGGCCCGACGTCGGCGAAGAGTTGTCGCTGGCGATGCTGGCGGCGTTGTCGCGAACCACCGGCATCGAAATCGACAAGCCGTTCGACGAATTGAAGGTCCACCAGAAACGCCAGCTGTTCCATGGCACCGGGATGCTGTGGATCGAAGTCCGGCCGTCCGATGTTCCCGGCGCCAAGAAGTCTCGCCGCACCAAGACCGCCGAACCGGTTCTGTTCCGCTATCAGTTCAAAGGTTTCTATCCGGCCCTGGAGGAAGCGGCCCGACTGACGCCGGGACTGCGGGGAAAACTGGAAGCGTTCACCGACGAAATCGATTGCTCGGCGTGTGACGGATCGAGACTTCGCGAGGAAGCCGCCGCGGTTCGCTTTCGTGAGGCGACGATCGCCGACCTGGTCCATCAACCGCTCGACCGACTGTTCGGCACCGTCGGCGACTGGAAACTGACGACGCGAGAAAAAAAGATCGCCGGCGAATTGGTCCGCGAAATCAAATCGCGTTTGACGTTTTTGTTGGACGTCGGTTTGGATTATTTGACGCTGCATCGCGGCGCCGCGACGTTGTCCGGCGGCGAGGCCCAACGGATTCGCTTGGCGGCTCAACTCGGCAGCGGCCTGTGCGGCGTGATGTACGTCTTGGACGAGCCGACGATCGGGCTGCATCCGCGAGACAACGACCGGTTGATCGGTGCGATGCACCGTTTAAGAGACCTGGGCAACACGTTGCTGGTCGTCGAACACGATCGTGACGTCATCGCCGGCAGCGATCACGTTTGCGATTTCGGACCGGCCGCCGGACGACACGGCGGCCGCATCGTCGCCGACGGATCGCCCGGCGACTTGCAACCCGAACGGACCTCCGTCACCGCGGGCTACCTGAACGGGACGAAACAGATTCCCATGCCCGCGTCGCGTCGTCCGGTGCTGGTCGGCGGCAAACCGATGGTGGATTTCTTGACGATTCGCGGGGCCCGAGAGAACAACTTGCAAGCGGTCGATTTAAGATTGCCTTTGGGCGTGATGACGGTCCTGACCGGACCGAGCGGCAGCGGGAAAAGTTCTTTGGTCGATGACATCCTTTATCCCGCATTGGCCCGACGACTTCATCGCGCGCGGCTGCGTCCGGGGCGTCACGAAGCGATCGAAGGCGTCCGGTTCGTCGACAAAGTCATCCGGGTGGACCAGTCACCGCTGGGGAATTCGCCGTCGAGCAACCCGGCGACTTACACCGGAGTTTTCGACGCGATCCGAAATCTGTTTGCCGAGTCGCCCGAGGCCCGGGAAAGTCGTTTGACGGCCCGCGCCTTCAGTTTCAACGTCGCCGGCGGCCGTTGCGAAACTTGTGAAGGCACCGGACAGAGAAAAATCGAAATGCACTTCCTGCCCGACGTCTGGGTGCAGTGCGAAGAATGCGAAGGCAAACGCTACAACGACGACGTCTTGGCGATCAAGTTCCACGGCCGTTCGATCGCCGACGTTCTGGAGATGTCTTGTGGCGACGCGGTCGAACTGTTCGCGGCGTATCCCAAAATCGTTCGCACCGTGCAGACGTTGTGTGACGTCGGTTTGGATTACGTCACGTTGGGACAATCCGCGCCGACTTTGTCCGGCGGTGAAGCCCAACGCGTCAAGCTGGCCGCGGAATTGTCGCGTCCGATGACCGGCCGGACGCTGTACCTGTTGGACGAACCGACGACCGGATTGCACTTCGATGACATCGCCAAGCTGTTGACCGTCGTGCAGCGATTGGTGGACCTGGGCAACACCGTCGTCGTCGTCGAGCACAACATGGACGTGATCAAGTGTGCCGACTGGATCGTCGACATGGGTCCCGGTGCCGGGGTGCATG
>CAYVRC010000043.1:0-35910 GCA_964453205.1 uncultured Pirellulaceae bacterium
TGCCCAACGCCGGCAAAAGTTGCCTGATGAATGCCCTCGTCGGGCACGACGCCGCGATCGTCGCCGACTTGGCGGGGACCACGCGAGACACCGTCACGGTGCAATGTCGGTTCGGCGACCACGACGTGACGCTAGTGGACACGGCGGGCTTGGAAATCGGCAAACCGGGCTCGAAGTCCGACGTCGAGATCTCTCAACGGGCTCAGCAAATGACGCGAGAGGCCGTCGAATCCGCGGATTTGGTTTTGAGATGCCTCGATGTCCGCCGGGCGAGCCTTCGCGAAGCCGACGACGACGAATCGACGCACCGCCGACGACGTTCCAGTCAGACGGTCTGGGTGGGAACCAAAGTCGATTTGCTCGATGGTGTTTCGCCACCGGCCCGGATGCACGCCACCAGCAGCGTCACCGGCGCCGGCATCGCGGACCTGAAAGCCACGATGGTTCGCCTACTGGATGAACGCGACGCGGAACAGTCCGGATCGGTCGCGGGCACCGCGGCGCGCTGCCGGGACACGCTCACGCGGGCGACCCGGGCCATCGACGCGGCCATCGACTTGGCGGCCGACGGGGACGGTCAAGAATTCATCGCCACGGAAATCCGATCCGCCGTGGAATGCCTCGGGGAAGTCACCGGCGCGGTGTACACCGATGACATTTTGGATCGCGTCTTCGGCCGGTTCTGCATCGGAAAATGACCCGAGCGAACCATTCTTGTCGTCCATCGCGGTCTTGCACGAACGGGCGGGTCGGCGTTGCCGTTTCGAGATTCAATCCAGCGGTTTGATCCAGATGTTTCTGAACTGCACCAGGCTGGACGCGGGCGAAAGTTCACCGGACTTGGTCATGCCGCCGTGATGCTGCAGCAAGATCGGACCGGATTCGGGGATGCCCGGAAGCGGAGCCTGCTCCAGGACCAGGTGATCGTTCAGCAAAACGGTGACTCGATCGTCGACCATGATGATTTCGAAACGATTCCATTGGCCCACCGGGTTGTCCGCGTTGATCTTGGGCGTCAGGGCGGCACGAATCTCCGCGGGCGTGTCGGGGTTGTTGCGATGACCGTAGACCTCGCCCGATCCGATCGGCCAGCACCAAATATTGAGCTGAGCCTTTCTGTCGCCGCGCAGATAAATCCCCGAGTCGGCGTTGGGTCGTTTGATCGTGATCTTGTTTCCCGATCGATCTCTCAGATAGCTGCCGTCGCTGAGCACGACCGGGATGTCGAACAAACCGGTCGTCTTTTTCAGTCGCCAGTCGATTTTCAGGATGAAGTCTTTGAATTCGTCCCGGGTTCGCAAGTGGCGGTCGCCCTTGGCCTGCGAAAGTGAGTCGTAATCGATGACGCCGTCGACGACTTTCCAGTGCCCGCCGTCGCCTTCCGGCACGATCCAGCCGTCCAGGTTCTGACCGTTGAACAAAGGGACGAATCCGTCCTCCAGTTCGCCTTCGGCCCATAGCGGGCAAGCGAGAAAGGCAGCGGAGAAACAAAACAATCGAGCGGTGGCGAGGATCATGAGCAGGCGGTGGGGCGAAGGGGGGGCGGGAGACGGATTCACCGAGCGTGAACGGAACCATTTTAACTTGCCGGCATTCATCCGTGCGACGAGATTCGCAAGATGTTCCTCGCCCCCCGCCACGCCGATTCGACTGGACACCGCGGCAGCGGGTTTGCTATTCCGACCGTCAACCGGTGGGGAATCTGCGTGCCTTGCAGATTTCTGTGGCCGATCCGTTGTTTGAGTTGGAGTTCATCATGATTGCCTGGATTGGCATCCCCGTCACATCGGCGTTCTTATTCGTTCTCGGCGGCATCCTGATCGGCCACCTGATGTGGTATCGCGATCGTCGCGGCGATTTGAAAGCCGTCGACGAAGCCGAAGGCAAATACGTCAAGGCGCGATCCTCGGCCGTGCATCGAAAAAAAGCCTTGGTCGACCTGGAAAAGCAGGTCGATCGCCGAGACGAGGAGGTCGAACAGCTTCGCCGTGAAAACCAGACTCTAAAAAAACAGCATCACGCCTGGGAGACCCAAAACCAAGAGATCCAGGTTCACCTGCAGCGTCTGGAAAAGGCCCGCAAAGACGCAATCGCCGCCCACCTTCAAACCGAAGAAGCGAAACGATCGACGGAAATCCTGTTGCAAGAGGCTCGGGACGCCCTGAGCGGCGAGCAGGCCGCCCATCAGTCGACGCAACAAAAGACCCAGGCCGAGTTCAACAAGATCGTCGAAGCCCAAGCGGCCGCCGAAAAACACCTTCGTCAGTTGAAAGACGAAGTCGCCGAGGCGTCGCAACGTGTCGCCAACGCCGAGCAAGCAAAACAGGACCTGTTGACCCGAAACGAATCGCTCGGCGAAGCCGCACTCCGGGCGGAATCGCAGATCGAGGAGTTGCGACTGCAAATCCAGAGCAACGAAGCCGATTTGCAGAAGCGACAGACCGAGACGACGGAGCTGATCGCCACGCGGGATCGCTTGGAAGCGAGAGTCTCCGAGCAGGGTGACGAAATCGACGCCCAGAATCGTAAAGCTCAGTCCTTGGTGGAACAGTTGACTCAATTGCAACAAGCGGAATCCGATCACGCCGCAACGATTGATCGGCAAGCGACGCAAATCACCGAGCAATCCGATCGCCTCGAACACCTCTTGGCACAAGTCGACCGACACGAATCGGTGACCGAGCAGCAGCAGCAGCAACACGATCAACTTCAAGCCAAGCTCAGTGAATCCGACGCCGCGCTCGTGCAGGCGAACCAGTTGCTGGTCGAACTGCGTCAAACCGTCGAAGACCGGACGCGAAAAAATATCGAACTGGAAACGCAACAAGCCAAGCTGCGGGCCCGCGCGGCGGAAGCAGAGATCGCGGAAACCGAGCGTGACGAAGCCCGCGAAACGCTATCACAATTGAAAGACCAGTTGACGACCCAACAAAACGAATACAAAGCACTGTTGACGCAGAAGCACGCCTTGGTATCGCAGCGGGACCAAATGAAGGGCAACCTGGACGAGGTCAACGAATCGATCCAGGAACTCCGCGCCGTGCTGAAAAAGCGAGAAGACGAATTCGAACTTCAAGTCTCGCTTTTGAAGGCGACCGTTCAGCAACACGCCGACGCGAACGGCGAACTACAAACGAAAATCGCCGCGCAGCAAACCGAGTTGCAGCACCTGGCCGATTTGCGTGTCCAATTCAACGCGGTTCAGACCGAATCCCGCGACGCGTTGAAATCGTTGGAGGATCAATCCGCGCTGGTCAGACGGTTGCGAGCCGATTTGGCCGAAGCTCAGCCGTTCCGAATCAAGGCGGAAAAATTGCAAAAGCAAGTCGATCAGATCAACGGGCATCTCCACATCGTCGCCGAAGAACACGAATCCAGTTTGGAAGCCAACGCGAAAATGGAAACTCGTGTTCGCGAGTTGGAAACTCAAATTCACGATTACACCAAAACCATCCGCGACCTGCGACGCAGCCGAGCGATGCTGGCCGAAATCAGTCCGCCGGAAAATGCCGAGCAGATCCGCCGCGCGGCTTGACTTTCCGCGTCAAAATTGGCGTGCGTAGGGATGACCACGTTGTCGCCGTTTCGGCCGTCGCCGTGTTTCGCCTTCAGTCGCTTTCGTCGATTTCCCAGACACGAAAGTGACGATAGCGAAAATGGGTCCACTGCATTTGGCGAAAGCCGATGAATCCGTCCCCGTGCGCTCGGCCGCCGGTCTCGCCACGATCGGTCCAGTCGATGACCTTGCGATCATCGACCCATAGCCGAATATGCCCGGCGACTTTGACGAGAGTGATCGTGTGGATGTCGGTGGATTTTGTGGGAATGCCTTCGGCGCCTTCTTGAACCAAATGAAAACCGGGATTCTTTCGCAGGTTGGTCTGCCCGCGATCCGGGCGATGCGGAGCATTGGCGTAATAGGACGAGTGATAGCAGCAAATGTCACCTTTGGTGTAATGCGTAAAGGTTCCGTCACGCTCGGACAGGGCATCGTCGAAAATGCTGGTGCCGTTGGGGCCGGAGGCCGAGAAAAAAACGATGCACAGCCCGGCATCGGTTTCCAAGTCTTGGGCCTGCCAACTCGCGATGAAGTCGGCGGGGAATCGCCTGGGGCACCAATAGACATGATGCATGCTTTCGCCGGGTGACTGCATTTGCATCCAGCCTTCCTTGAACGCGACCTCGCCCGGGCCTTCCATCGTCCAGCCCGCCACGCTCGTCGCGTCGGCCATCGACGCCTCGTAGATCAATTCGCCGGGCTTCAATCCGTTCGGTAACCCACCCGGCGATTGAGCCTGCGTTTTGACGCCGCCGAGCATGCCGCAAACAACCACCGCGGTGACGACGCCGCGGACGGGAACGGACGCCCACTTTTTCTGCGCCGGTCGGACCGAGCCCGTGATGATCAAGGCTTTGCCGGTCAACTGAGTTCCAAGCCTCGCATGGTGCCCGTTGACGTTGCAAATCGATCGACGGGCAGCCCCATTCGTTGCAGCATCGAAACGAAAAGGTTCGGCAACGGGTAGTTGTTCTGTTGATCAAACGCCAAGTGATTCCCGTGACGGAAACCGCCGCCGGCAAACAAAACCGGCAGATTGGTCGTCACGTGGGTGTTCGCGTTTCCGAGGTTGCTGCCGTACACCACCATCGTTCGATCCAACAGATTGTCCGAACCCTCGCGGGTTTCTTTCATGTCGGTGAACAACTCATCCAGCAATCGCATGTGCCATTGATCGATCGCTTCGAGTTGCGAGATTTTGGCGTCGTTCTTTCCGTGGTGAGACAGGTTGTGATAGCCGTCGGTGATCGTGACGCCTTCGACATCGATCGCGGGGGAGTTGACGCTATCGAGCATCAGCGTGATCGCCCGCGTCGAATCGGTTTCGAAAGCGAGCCTGGCCATGTCGTACATCAGACGGACCTTGTCCATGTACGCTTTGGGGTCATCGGGGTTCAAGGGTTCTTCGCCGCGTGGCTGTGGCTTGGGAACGTGTTCCCATTGTTCGGCGGCTTCGAGTCGTTTTTCCAGGTCTCGGATGCCGGTGAGGTATTGGTCGACCCGTTCGCGATCCTTCGGTCCGAGTTTGCGGACCAATGAACTGGTCTGCCCGGCCACCGCATCCATGATGCTTTGGCCGAGCTGCAGTCGTTTGACTTGCCGATCGACTTCGCTCGACGAACCTTGCAAGAACAATTGTTGATAAACCTTTTGCGGATTCTCTTCACAGGGAATCAGAACACCGGCTCCCGTCCAGGACAGGCTGCGTCGGCCTTGAGCCACGTTGACGCCGAGGGTCATGGAAGGAAATCGGGTCAGGTGCCCCTGCCGTTCGGCGATGAACTGATCCAGTGAAATCGTGTTCCGGAAACCGCCGCTGCCGGGGTGCGGCGCGGCGGTCAAGAAACAGATGTCCGCCGGATGTCCGCCGTCGACGTCGGGGTGCCAAACGCCGCTGAAGACCGTGAAGTCGTCACGATGCTGGGACAGGGTCTGCAAGTAAGGCGAGAGCGAATAATCCTTTCCCGCGTCACTGGGGAAAAACTTTTCCGGCAGCAGCCCCAAGTTGTTGCAAATCCCCAGCATTCTCCGAGGGACGTTCGCCGCGGCGTCAGATCGCTTTTCGGCAGCCGAGGTCACCGCCGGCTGCATGGCGTCGAGCATCGGAAGCGTCAATCCGACACCGATGCCCCGCAAAAGCGTTCTTCGAGGCAAGGGAGTATTCTTCAACAGATTCGGCATCGACATTTCTCCTCGGAATCGGGTTTTCAGTTCACTTGTTTCGAAACATTTGACTAACGACGATTTCTTCGATCAACGAACGCACGGGGTAGTTCGCCGCGGCCGTGCGGTCCAAGACGGCTTCGATTTCCACACGGTCACTGAACCGCGGCGGGGCGCCGGTCGCGTAGGTGACCAATTTTTCGACCAAATTGCGGGCGATCCCACGTTCGTCGGCTAGCAACAATTGCTTGAGTTCGACAATGTCGCGAAAGGCTCGACCGTCGGGCAGTTGACCGGACGCGTCGACCTCGGGCCCATCGGAAAAGGTGAACGGTTGCCCGTTCTTTCCGAAACCTGGAATCGGTTCGTCTCCGCCGAGACTGCGATAGGCGACCCGAAAACCGCCGGCGACGTCGAACGACTCCAAAGCGAATCCGGCCGGGTCGATCAGCCGATGACAGGCATTGCAACTTTCGTCGGCGCGATGAAGTTCCAGTTGTTTGCGGACGGTCGTCGCGCCCCGCGTGTCCGGTTCGATCGCCGGCACGCTCGCCGGCGGTGGCGGAATCGGGACGCCGAGAATGCGTTCGTTGATCCAGGCCCCGCGAACCACGGGCGACGTCGTCGTCCCGTTGGCGGTAACTTTCAAGACGCTGGCCTGGGTCAACAAACCGCCGCGGACCGAATCAGGCGGCAACGTCACTCGGCGGAGCCGCGCCCCTTCGAACAGCGGTAGCCCGTAATGCCTTGCCAGCCTTTCGTTGACGAACGTAAAGTCGCTATCGATCAAGTTTCTTGCCGGCAAGTTCTCTCGCAACAATTCGGCGAAAAACAGTTGCGTCTCCGCGCGAGCGGAATCGACCAGCATGTCGTCTAGGTAATAATCGGGATACAGAATCTCGTCCGGAGACGTGTCGTTGATTTTCCGCAGGTCCAGCCAGTAATCCAAAAAAGCATCGACGAATTGGCGGGACGCCGCGTCATCGAGCAGGCGATTCGCTTCGGCCCGCAGGGATTCCGGTTCACGAAGCTGTTGTGACGCAGCGAGTTCACGGAGGCGGGCGTCGGGCAGGGAATTTCGCAAGAACAGACTCAGACGCGATGCCAAAGCGGCTTGATCCAACACGCCAGGTCGTTCTTCCAGGCACAAGAATTGGGGCGAACACAAAACCGCCGTGTAACCGGCCAACATGGCGTCGGCAAAGGTCATTGAAGACGACAACGCGGATTCGACGACCGCAACGAAACGATCGATATCGGCATCGGTCGCTTGCCGACGATACGCGGCATTGACGAAACGCGCCATCAAGCGGCGAGTATCCGCCACCGTGTCTTCGGGCACGACGACCGGCTGCCGATCGTCGTGGCGAATCTCCAGGTCGTCGAACAACAGCTGATGTCCGCGCGGCGGCCATCGGTCTTCGATCGGGCCTTTGACTTCCATCCACTGAAAAGCCACACCGGGCATGCCGTCTTCTTCGGCCAGCGGGTTCTGCCACCGCGGCGGCCTCGATCGGAACAGTCGCGCCGCGTCGGGCTGGATCGATTCCCCTTGCAGCAACCAGACGTCGAGTTCTTGAACCGTCGGTTCGATCTGGAAATCGAATTGTCCCAGTCGCCGCAGCTGTCGGGGCGGTCGTTGCGAGTAAATCACGACGGGTTCGGATCGTCGACCGCGAGAAATGTCCTCTCGGCTCGCCCGACGTCTCACTTCGTTCTCGATGCCCGCCCAAAACGTGTAACCTTTGAAACGCAGTTTGTACCGGCCCGATCGAGGAGCGATGAAACTGTCGAAGCGGATTTCGATGGGCTCGTAGCTGCTCGCGACGACTCCGAAGGCCTCCTGCTCACGCGTTTCCGGATCGCCGGCGCCGACGGTGTAGGGCGGCGCGGCGTTCTGCAGAACGAGCCGATCGGCTTGGTGCAGGAGCAAGGGAAACGTCGCCCGCTCGGGGCTACGATTGAATTGACTGAAACGCAGCTTTCGACTGAACCCGGATTGTTCGCGAGCATAAAACCGGGTGACCGCCGTTTCCGGCCGACTCGCTTGGTCAGCCAAGACTTCTCGCATCGCAAAATCGGCAGCTTGCATGTATCGCGAAAGATTGACATGCGACACGTCGAGCGCCTCGCCGACTTTATTGAAACGGTGCAATTCGCCGTCTTCGGGCAACATCGATGCGAGTTGCAACCAGGGCGCACCGAGCAGATCCCGGACGCTGTTTTCGTATTCAAAGCGGTTCATCCGTCGCCAAACCGTCCGACCCTGGGCGGCGGCCTGCTGTCGATCGAGCTTGACGAGCGGTGCCCGCAACGAGGCGACGAAATCCTCGCGTCGGTCGCTCGGCAAACCTCCCTCGGGCGGCATGTCACCGGCCGCGACACGGTCGTAAATCTTGATCCACGCTTGGATTTCGTGCTCGTGGATGTTTCCGTGGATTTGCAGTTGATCGAGTAGTCGATCGACGTCGAAACCTCCCTCCGGCTGAGCACCCGAATGGCAATCCAGGCATTGATCCGAAAGGGTCTGCCGGACCGCCGACATGGGATCGGGGTCGGCTGCGCGGGCGGGGCAGCACGAAAGCAGGCCGTAGACACATGCCGTCATCAGCCCGCAAAGCGGAGCAAAGGAACGAAGGTTCATGGCAGGCGGGATCGGTGGGGTGGGGCGAGGCGTGATTGCCCTACGGGCCTATCCAGTTTACCAGATTCCGACCGCCGCCAAGCGAACGAATCCGACGGAACCTTCGTGAGAGGCACGGCGACCACGGGCCGGGCGAGCAGGAACGTCGCGTCGGGGGCCGAAAGGGAGGCGTCCTGGAGCGGGTTTTTCTCGTCAGGGGCACGTGGTACTAGGCGTTCGGAGTCTCACCGACGCGGTCGGCAAATTGTTGACGGTCCCAGGCGGCAAGACTAAGGTGCAAGTGGGCACTCTTTTCTGGACCATTGTCTCTTTTGCGTCGTCGGTTGGTCGATTCCCTTGACCTCAGAAGACTCCATCGAACCGACTGCTTCGACCGTCCAGCGGGGCGTTGCGTCGGCGGGGTCGCGGAGGTCGGGATCGGCCGAAAGATCCGAAGCCGGGTCGCAGGCCGACGCGCCCTCGGGCCGCGACGCCGCGTTCACCGACGAGCCGCCTGTTTCTGACGAAGCGCAAACGGTGATTCGCGGATCCTCCGCCGCGCATCGTTCCCTGGATGACCCGTTCCCGTCGCCCGCCACGCCGGCGGCCGATCGCACACCCGCTGCGGTGGCGAAAGTTCTGAGCGGTCGCCGCCTGAACCATTTTCAGTTGGAAGAATTGATCGGCGGGGGCGGCATGGGGGCGGTCTTTCGCGCCCACGACGAACACTTGGATCGCATCGTCGCCATCAAAGTCATTCCGTTCGTCGGGGAGGACTTTGACCTGGGCCGAAGATTTCGCAACGAGGCGCAGAGCGCCGCCAAACTCGACCATCCCAACATCGCTCGGGTGTTCGATGTCGGTCAACAGGAGAACTGGCACTACATCGTTTTCGAATACGTCGAAGGCACGAACATCCGTGATCGCGTGTTGCGTGACGGCGCGTTCACGATCGACGATGCGGTGTTTGCGACTTGCCAGTTGGCCGGGGCGATCGGACACGCGGCCGAGCGTGGCATCGTTCACCGCGACATCAAGCCGTCCAACGTGGTGATCAATCTTCAGGAACAGATCAAGCTGGTCGACATGGGCTTGGCCCGCAGCGAGAACGTCGAACTGAGCGAGGACATGACCGCCAGCGGGGTCACGCTGGGCACGTTCGACTACATTTCCCCGGAGCAAGCGTTGGATCCGCGTGACGCGGACGTGCGAAGCGACATTTATTCGCTCGGATGCACAATGTATTTCATGTTAACGTCGCGGCCGCCTTACCCCGGCGGCACGATGTTGCAAAAACTGCTCAGTCACGGCAACGCGCCGCCACCCGATCCTCGCGTCCTGCGTAGCGACATCAGCGATGACCTGGCCATGGTGTTGGAAAAGATGCTGGCGAAGTCTCCGGCGGATCGCTATCAAACCGTCCATGATCTGATCGCCGACCTGCAGGAGGTCGCCGTGCGGGAAGGTTTAACGCGGTCGTTGTCGATCGGTGCCCCGAGCTTGGCCACCCCGCCGGCTTGGGGACAGGCTGTCCATCAGGCGATGCCCTGGTTGGCTGCCGCGGCGGTTTTGCTGATCGGAGCCGGATGGCTGCAAATCCATTCGATGATGTCGGAAGACGCGGTACGAGTCGCGTTGCCCGCGGGCGATGAGGTCGTGCTGATTCCGGAGCCCGCGGACTCGAACGCGTCGACGCGGCCCGGCGAGTCCCCGGAGTCGGAACCGCCATCACTGGACGCTCCGGAAACCGCCCGTTCGGCGCTGGCGGACGCGTCCGAACCGCCGCTGGTTCCCGGCGACCCGGCGACGTCGGCCGCCCGAAACGACGCCGGAATGCCCCTCGGCGACGCGACCGTCGTGTCGCCCGGACAAGCCGGTGGCGATGGTGCGGGGGACGCGGTCGGTGCGGGGCTGCTCGGCGGCGATCGCGAGGGTCTGGGGCTGTTCGATTCGGCGGATCCGAGCATCACGGCGTCCCCGTCGGACCCGCCGCAAGCCGTCCCGGACGTTGCCGACGCGGGTGACCCGGCGGGCTTGCGGTTGCCCGACGGACGCCTTGCTTTGCCGTTCTCATCGTCGCCGCCCACGATCGCCCGCGTCGTCGACTCGTCGGAGCTGAACGCGTTTGAAACGGATCTCAAGGAACGATCGGTCGAGGGCGTGGCCTACGTCACGACGTTGGAAAAGGCGTTGGAACTGGCACAGACATATCGGTTCGAGCGCGTCGAGCTCGCGGCGCCGCTGATCCGGAGCGGACCGATTCGAATCCGGCCGGATCAACTGGAGATCGTCTCGGTCGCCAATCGCACCATGCTGTTGATACAGTCACCCGACTCGCTGGCGATCCGGCGTCCACAAATGATCGACGTGCAGTCCAGCCGCATCGAGTGGAAAAACATCGACATCGTTTGGGAGGTCCCCGAATCCGAAACGGACGGCGGATCGCTGTTCACGATGACCGAGAACCGGATGTTCCGCATGGAAGATTGCACCGTGACGATCCGCAACGTCGCGCGTCGTGATCAGGTTTACGCGTTCGAAGTCTTCACCGATCCGCAACGTCGCCGCCAAGACGCAGTCGTCGAGGAAATGCCCCGCGAGACGAGTCTCGGCGAAGGTTCGGCGGGCGACGGTTCGGCCGCGGCTTTCGCGAGCACCGGCGAAGTGATCGAGTTGCCGCTCGTCGCGATCGAATTGACCGACGTCGTGGTGCGAGGCGAAATCACGATGCTGCACTTGGATCACGCCGCCGGGCTGCAACTGGTTTGGAACAACGGATTTTTGGCCGTGTCGCAGCGGATGATCGATACCGCCGGGGCGTTGCTGCCGACCGGCAAGACCACTCCGGCGATGCAGGTCGAACTGAATCGCGTCACCGCCTCGATTCCCGAAGGGCTGTATCGAATGCGTCTGGGAGGGGTCGGCGACTATCCGGTCGCACTGAAACGCGAAGCCCAGCGATGTGTCTTTTTGGTCCGGCCGGGCGTCCCGCATTTCGAAATCGTCGGCATCGACGAAGACACGCCGATCAAATCGCTGGTCCGCGTGCTCGGCGAAGCCAACGCGTACGCCTACCCGCAAGGCACGGATTTGCAGGATCCGTTCGTCGCGGTGGGCGAAATCATGGATCAGCCCCGCGCGGTCATGCTGGTCGCGTTGATCAGCGATTCCCTGGATTGGTCCAGCGAACTGGACCCTTTTTGGTCGGTGCGATGGTCCGAATCGTCGCGGCCGACGCGGCCGCCGAGCGAATGGTCGCCGGCGGATTTTCGCCAAGACGGATCGATTTTGAGTGGTTTTGACGAACAATCGTTGCCCTCGGTGCCGATGATCGACTGGAATTAGTACCGCAGAGGGCGAAAGTGTCCGGCACCGCACACCCACGCCGGCCCGTATCGGTGAAGTTGCCGGACCCGGATTTGACTTTCGGCCGATCTTTGGCGTTAATGGGTCCGTCCCACCGAGATCTGAAAAGTCGGATCCTCGCCACCTTCCTTGTTTTTTGTTGGAGAATTGTTGATGCAGCGTCTGGTTTCCATTTTTTCGGGTGCAGCCGTTTCGGCTTGCCTGATGTTCGTCGCCACCCCCGCCATGGCCACCTCCGAGTTCAGCAAGGCATGGAAAGAAGCGTACCTGTCAGGCGATGATGTCGATGCCGATTACGTCAAGCTCGCACGCAGGGCAAGCTGCAACGTGTGTCACATCAAGGGTCACCCCGAGAAGAAAGAAGTGCGCAACGAGTACGGCAAGGCGATCCACGAATTCTTGGACAAGGAAAAATTCACCAAGGATTACATCAAGGCGAATCCCGAGAAGGCTCAAGAAGAGATGGCCGCCGGGTTCAAGAAAGCAGGCGAGAAAAAATCTAGCGATGGCGAAACCTTCGCCGCCAAGATCAAGGCCGGCAAGTTGCCCGCCACCGACGCCGGACTATAACCTTCGACGGATTTCCCGTTCGGTCCGACTCATCAGGACGCTTGTCGACGATTCGTGGGCAAGCGTCTTTCTTTTTGTCCTCCCGTCCCTTTTTGATTTCCCCTCCCTTCACTCTTTTTACGGAAACGTAAACCCTCGATGAAAGCTCTGCCCCTGACCGCGATCGCTCTGACGCTGAGCGTCACTTTCTTTTCGACCATCGGATCGGCCGAATCACCGGCGACGACCGAGAAAGGTTTCGTCGAATTGTTCGACGGCAAGACCATGGACGGCTGGAAACTGGCCGAGGAAAACCAAGACGCTTGGCACATCGAAGACGGCATGTTGGTCTGCGACGGTGCCCGCTGTCACCTGTTCTACGTCGGCGACCTTGCCCCCTTTGACGACTTTCATTTCAAAGCCGATGTGATGACGACGCCGGGCAGCAACGCCGGCATCTACTTTCACACCAAATATCAAGCCGAGGGTTGGCCCAAGTACGGCTACGAGTGCCAAGTCAACGTCAGCCACAAGGACCCCAAGAAAACCAGTTCGCTGTACTCGGTCGAAAACGTCGACGATCCGGGCGTCAAAGACGGAGAATGGTACACCCAGGAAATCATCGTCAAGGGTCGCGAGATCACTTTGAAAGTCAACGGCAAGACGATGGTTCAATACACCGAACCGGAATCCAAAGACGCGTTCAGCGATGCCTTCGAGCGTCGCTTGGGCGAAGGCACTTTCGCCTTGCAGGCGCATGATCCGCAAAGCAAGTGTTTCTTCAAGAACTTGCGGGTCAAGAAACTGTAGCCGCCGGGTCGCCACGCCGCCGCAGGCTGTCAGGCCGGCGCGGCGTGCCACTGTCGCCGAAGCTTGACGAACGCAAAGGTCGATGCGGGCAAGAACACGAAGACTTGCATCGCCGCATAAGCCGCACTGCAACCGAGCGCCGCATAAGGCACGCCCAGCGACAGGATCACGGTTCCGCAAACCAGGCTGCCCAGAATGCTGTAAAGCAAATACGGCGACCGGCCGTGGGCGTGCAGGTACATCCACTGGAATTCCTTGGCCAACGTGGCCCACATCCCGATCGCCAGCAAGGCCGCCGTCAGAGGTGTCGTGAACCGCTCGGCAAACGAAAAATCGGCCCACCCGAGCAACGCGATCACCACACAGACGGCCGAGCCCATCGCCGCCATCATCGCCAGCGCGATCGCACCGACGCGAAAAAAGATCCGATCGACTTCCCGGTAATCGCGTCGTTTGATCAGGCTGCCCAGGTGCGGCACACGCGATCGGACCCAAGACGAACAGGCCAAGCGGACCGACATCAGCGTGGTGAATGTCGCCCCGAATTGACCGGCCGGGACCGCTTCGTGGACCGAAAAAATCAGCAACAGCATGATGTCGCTGCGCAAAAACGCGAACACGCCGCGGATGAACAGTCGCGACTGAAACGGCAGAACGTCCTGTTTCCAGTTCAGCCGGGCCGCGGCCGGTCCGTGGCGAAAGACGCTGAAAAAACTTCGGTACGTGACGAACACCAAGCCGCCTTCGATCAACAACCGCATGGCCATGACCGACACGGGCACCCACAACTGGGCACCGGCGATCATGCTGCCCCAGACGATCAAATTACCTAACACTTCACGGGCGAGTTGCATCTTGTAGACGCCGCGGACCTGGTCACAGCCTTCCAAGACGGCCAAGAACGGATTGAGCGAGAACGCCAACGCGGCCAGCGTGATCAGGCACACCCAAGGCCACTGCCAGTCCAGCAACGCCCCGCTGGGCTCACGCATGAACATCGACCAGCCGATGCCTCCGGCGACCAAACCGAACGCGATCCCCGAACCGACGAAAATCGCCGCGGACCCGCGCATCAGATCGGTCAAACGCGAAAGGTGGTCCGCGTCGCCGACGATCTTGCCGTCTTCGTCCAACCGGAGAGCGGTCCACTGGTGACTGGCCGTCGTGATGATGGCTCCCGGGAAAGCCAGTTCGAAATAAGTCTGCAGCGCGATGATGCCGCTGAACAGATAATAAAAGCCTTGGACTTCCAACGTGAAATACTCGGCCATCAACAACAGCGTGATCGGACCGGCGAATAATTTCCAATAGCGCGACGCGATTCCGTAAAACGTCGCCCGGTCGATCTCCAAGCGATTCAGCAGCCGTCGCGGCCAAGACCGCCTCACGCGACCAGACAATGCTGCATGATCTCGTCCGCCGTCGCGCGATAGCCGGCATAGAACGGTCCGAATTCGGCGTATTTCGCGCTCGCCTTGTCGAATCGCATCTTGTAGACGATGTCTTTGAGGAACTGAGGATTTCTGGCCCACAGGGTGACCATCCATTCCCAGTCGTCCAGGCCGACACCGACGCTGATCAACTGGCTGACGCGCCCCGCAAAGGCGATGCCGCTTTGAGCGTGCTCGGCCATCATCGCGTTGCGAGCGCTATAAGGTTCGCTGAACCAGTTCGCCCCGGGCACGCGACTTTTGTTCATCGGATAGAAACACGCGGCGGGCCAGTCGGGAAACTCCGGTCGCAAACGCTGTTCGTTCATCATCGGCAGGCGTTTTTCATAACCGGCGACCTTGGCAGCGACCTCGGGAGAATCCGGGTCCGCGCCGCCTTGGACCAACCGTCGGCGAAACTCCTCGACGCTGGGGACGTATTCGCTGACTTCGCTGATCGAGACGAAGGACCACGCCGGTCGGATGTAGCGGCCCAGTCCGCCGGCCAGGAGGCGTTGATGGATCTGATCCACCTTGCCCGGATCAGGGTCCATCGCGACAAAACCGAAGTCGACTTCGTGACCGCTGATCCAATACGACGCCAGCCTTTCGGGGCCACCTTCATGCGGATGCAAGGCCGCCCGCAGTTTGGCTTGATCGGTATCGCCGAGCGTCCCCGTCAAGGCGGCACGGTCAAAGCGATAAAAATAATGGCCACAATGCCAACCGTTTTCAGGAACGACCGAGTTCTCGGCGGCGACGGGAGCGGGGCGGCGTGCGGGAGGGGCGTTCATGAGCGTTGGGTCTACCCAGGCGTGACGAAGTGAAGACGGTCACGCATGTTAGATCGCTGGCACCGCCGACGGCAACCGTCGGAGCCGACCCGTCCCGGACCGGATTCGCCGTTAGCGAAGCGTCCATTGCGTGTACCGGTCTCGATAGCCGTAGTGCATCGACCAGTGCTTTTTGCCGCTGGCGCCGAAATGGCCGTAGGAGTAGGGGGTTTTCCAGACCGGTGTCTGCCGTGCCCCGGGGATCGCGGGCGGCGGCGGTTGGAGCTGGGCACGCATCTTGCGATTCACCTCGCTCGCCCAAGGCCCTGAAAAGTGGGGCTCCTTGGGCGAAACGTCTCCGGCGGCCGCCCCGTGGCTTGGAAATTCCGGGCTGCCGGGCGGTCGAGCCCCCGCGGTGCCGGCCCCCCAGGCGGATTCCTCGACGAGGAAGTGCTGTCGGCCGGGCCCGCGAGCGGCGGGCGGTTCGATGATCCGGTGGCTGGGCGTTGGCCCACCGGTCCACGTCTGCTCGGGAAGCGGAACGATCCAGGGGGACTGAGCCGCCACGGGTGCCGGGAAGTTCGCCGTGGCAACCGGCAAACAGGCGAGCATGGCGACAAACAGCAATCGTTGCGGAGACATGGCACTGGATCGGCTTGGGCAATTTGCGTCGAGACTGACCGCTGGCGGACTTGTCATGGCTGTTCTATCGGCGCGCCGCGACGACCGGGGCCACGCGAATTGTCTGAAATCGCCCCACCACAGCCCCACGGCCGTCGGGAAACTTCCGATTCGTCTGGCGAACAACCGGCAAAAATCGTTAGGACTACAAACGTGACGGTCGAACCAACCATCGCGGCTCGTGACGGATGCTCGGCTTGATCCAAAAAAAGGCGGTGCGCCGATTGCAACTGGGCACCGGAAAGCGATCAACGGACCGCCTCCGAGATTTCGATGTTAAGCACGGAATGACTCGTTTCGACGAGACCCACTTGTCGGACGACCGATCAATCGCCTTTTCCAAAAAATCCGCAGGGACGCCGGAATGTATTTTCAACGACGCCAATTCTTGACCACTTTGGGCACCGTCGCGGCCGCAGGTGGCACAGTCGCCGCTGCCCGCGGAGCGGAAAACAACGGACTCATCGAACCGGTGCATCGCGTCGCCTCGAGCACCCCGACCGGCGGCGAGGCGGCCAACCCGCTCGATCACGCCTTGCAAATCGCGAGGAACGCCTTGGCGTCCAGCCGCGCCAACATTGATGACTACACGGCGATCCTGGTCAAAAGGGAAACGGTCAACGGAACGCTCGGCGAACAGGAGTACATGTACACCAAGATCCAAAACCGCAAAGTCGCCGGCGGCCGCGTCGTGCAACCCTTGGGCGTGTACATCAACTTTCTGAAGCCTACGACCGTCAAGGGCCGCGAAGTGATCTACGTCGAAGGGCAAAACAACGGCAACCTGATCGCGCACGAGGGCGGATTCAAAGGCAAGTTCCTACCCACCGTCACCATCCCACCGGACGGCATGTTGGCGATGCGTGGTCAACGCTACCCGATGACAGAAGTCGGCATCGAAAACTTGATCGTCAAACTGATCGAGCGTGGCGAGACGGCGCGAAAGTACCCCGACGTGAAGTGCGAATTCCGCCGCAACGCGCGGGTCAAGGATCGCGTCTGCACGGTGCTGCAAGTCACCCAACCGACACAGCGGCCCGAGCTGTTGTTCTATCAAGCGCAAATCTTCATCGACGATCAGCTGAACGTCCCGATTCGCTACGTCGCGTACGACTGGCCGCGACGACAAGGACAGCAGCCACAGATCATCGAGGAGTACACGTATCTTGATCTGAAGGTGAACGTCGGGCTCACCGCCGCCGACTTCGACCCCCGGAATCAGGCGTACAATTTTTACAGCTGATTACAGCTGAGACGAGTCGACCTTCAAGGTCCCGCGCGGACGCTAGTCTTCGGACACCCTCGGCGCAGGAATTTTCGGCCGGGGCATTTCGAACTTGTCGTTCGTGCGACAGTACTCCGGGCCGCCCATGCGGCCGATCGTGGCCAGACGCGACAAATCCAATTTTCCGTCGACCATCAAGCTGTCGTCGACGTGAAGATGCGTGATCCGTCCGAGCACCAAGTTCGCGCCGCCCGGGCCGGTGCCCAGAGTCATCGCGTGCATCAATTTGCATTCGAACGTCGCCGCCGCGGCAGCCACTCGCGGCACGTCGATCGTCTGACAAGCGACTTTTTCCAGTCCCGCCATGTCGAATTCGTCCACGTCGGCCTCGTATCCGGCGGCGGTCGTGTTCATCGATTCGCCGAAAGCTTCGGTGACAAGGTTCACCGCGAACTGGCCCGTCTCGGTAATATTTCGCAGTGTGTCCTTGGGCGACCCGTCGTCTTTGTTGGCCGGACAGAACATCAAGCAAGGCGGGTTCGCGCCGACGCCGTTGAAGAAACTATACGGGGCCAGATTCACGTGACCACGCGACGATGTCGTCGACACCCACCCGATCGGTCGCGGCGTGATCAGTCCGGTCATCCAGTGATACATCGCGGCGGCGGACAGGTCGTCGATGGAAAGATTCATGAAGCGGCTTGATCGAGGGTCAACAAAGGAACCAGACTCCGGTGCAAAGTGTCGTTCGCGGCAACGACAAATTTGGGATTCCAGTCGTCGAACGGACCACCGTCGTAAGCCGTCAAGGTGGCGCCGGATTCACGGGCGATGACGGTTCCCGCGGCCGAATCCCAAGCCGCCACCCCGGTCGCCCAGTAGGCGTCCAAGCGGCCATCGGCGACGTAACACATGTTCAGCGCGCAGGACCCCAGGCGTCGCAGCGATCGGCAACGCTCCACGACACGGACGAAGCGAAGGACTTCGGGATCGTCGCTTTTCACGCCCGCTTTGAAGCTGCACGCGACCAGGCTGTTGTTCAGTTCCCCGCAGTCACTCGACCTCATCGCGCGGCCGTTGACCCGGGCACCCTCGCCATCGATGGCCGTGAACATCTCGTCGCGGGTGGGGTCGTAGATCACGCCGAGCCGCATTTTCCCGGCGGCGTACAACGCAATCGAGACCGCAAAACTTTGCAAGCGATGCACGTAGTTGACGGTTCCGTCGAGCGGATCGACGACCCAGCAGGGCGGCGCGTCGGCATCGCCGCGGAGCACCGACGCGGGCGGCTCGTTTTCCCCTTCCTCTTCGCCGACGAAGCCGTAATCGGGGCGGCGAGCGGTCAGCAGGTCCCGGATCGCCTGTTGGGCGGCCAAGTCGGCGTCGGTGACCAGATCTTTGGGGGACTTTTCCGAAACGACGCGACTTTGTCGTCGTGACATCAGCTCGACCGCCCCCGCCCGGGCCGCCTCCACCGCGATGTCCAGGTGTTCCTGATTCATTTACTCGGTTTCCAGGTCTCTCAGTTCTTCCAACCAGACACGGATGTCGTTGTCGTACTCCGTTGACATGTTGCTAAGAATGAGCTGGCGATGGAAGGCGGCTGCCCCCTGATCGACGTGTTCGGCCGCTTCGGCGCTGGGGAATCGCTTGTTCGGATCGTACGCGATCAAACCTTTCAGGAAACTCATCAACAAGTCGTTGACGATGACTTCGTCGGGCAGGATTTTGTGCAAACGTTTCGGTAAATCTCGCTTCGCCGCCAACAGGTCACGCAGCCTGGTAGCCCCGGCAAACGGGTTCTGTCCGCTGAGCAGTTCGATCAGGACGTAGCCGATGCTGGCCAGGTCGCTCTTGGGCGTGGAGGCTTGGTTTTCCAAGACTTCCGGCGCGGCGTACAGGGGCGTGCAATCCCGATCGGCTGGCGGATCGTCGTAAAAGAAGGCCGAACCCAGATCGATCAATTTGGTGTGACCGGATCGTTTGAGCATGATGTTGGACGGCTTGATGTCGCCGTGGACGACGCCTTCGCGGTGCAGCGCCGCCAACGCCGCCAAGCATTCCCTCACGATGGCCACCGCGACGCCGGCTTTGAAACGCGACTGCTCCGGGCCTTCGGTCAGGATGACTTCGTTGATGTAACGAAACCGTTTCGCGCCCACGCGACCGTTCAACAGCTCCAAACACAGCGGCGATACCAGTTGCCGAAGGTCATAGCCGTCGACCCATTCCATCAGCATGACGCGGATGCGATGCCGTTCGAAGAAGTTCTGGACGTCCAACAGGTTGTCGTTCTGGATCAACGCGACGCGAGCGGCGATCGACGCGACCCGCTTCATGGCGTCCTCGTAGGCCCGGGTGTCTTTGTACCGCTCGGGCGAGAAGATCTTCATGGCGACCGGAACGGTGAAGTCGTCGGTGCCGCGGACCTCCGTCAAATAGACCTCCCCCTGACCGCCTTTGCCGAGCATTCGTCGCAGGTGGTAGTGGCCGGTCCAACTGAGCTTGTGACCTCGCGTCAGGTCGTCGTAACGCTGAACCAGCGCCGGGTCGGACTGCTGGACCTTCGATCCGTGAAAAGTCAGCGTCGGGTTTGGCTCGAAACGAGTCGTTGAGATCATACGTTTTTCAGGGGCAATTCCGTAAGCCACACGGTCGCGAAGCTGCCGAGCAGATCATCACCGCAAGCCTTATGATAGACGAAACCAAACTTTCGCCGAGAGTGGGTTGGACGCTTTCGCGGCGGAAAGATTCGCCAAGAAATCACCACCGCGGTCGAAAACAGGACTCGTCGCGTTCGATATCAACCCGAATTCCAAAGGAAGGTTTCCCGATGAACGTCCCGAAACACCGATCGGCCGATGATTTGCTTGCATTGAACCGGCTGGCAATCGCGCTCGTTTTGAGCCTGCTTTTCGTCGCTCCGCCCGCGGCCCAAAAGGCCCGCGGTCAGGATGCCCCGGAGCCGCCGCGGACCGCCGAACCGACGGCGGGCCCCGAATCGTTGCATTTGCCACCTTCGGCGATCGCAACGGCCGAGATCGGAGTCGACACGATTTTGGAAAACGAACTGGTCCGCTGGTTGCCCCTGGAGATCGCGGACGCGTGGTCACGGGAAAACCTGGGCCTGGACTTGGACACGGTCGCCGAGATTCGGTTCGTCCTCGGCATGCCGATGGGACCGGGGCCGCCGCCTGTCGGTTTCCTCGTGCGTTTGACCGCACCGTTCGATCCGGCGGGGATCGATCCGATGCTGCTACGCCGCGAAGCCCCCGACCGGATCGGGGAGCGGAGGGTGTACCCGATGGGCGACGAGTCCTTTCCGCTGGTGCTGCACGCCTTGAATCCGCAAACGATTTTCATCGCTTCGCCGATGATGCTGGAGCCGATGATCACGGCGAAAGACGAAGACGGGCCGCTGGCGAGATTGGCGCTGGCCAATCCCGCGGAGGCGGCGACGATCCAGGTCGCCGTCGCCCTGGAACCGATCCGCCCGATGATCAATCAAGTCCTGCCGATGCTGCAGCGAGATTTGCCGCCCGCGTTCGCTCCGCTCGGCGAGATCCCGCTGCACCTGGATTCCGTCCTGCTGGAATGCACGTTGGACGGAACCGAACTGTCCAGCCGGCTGGAAATGATCGCGCCGAACGATCCGTCGGCGCGGCGTTTGGAAGCGATCTTGAAAGAGTGGATCGACGGCGCCCGCGAAGTGTTCCTCGAACAAGTCGATCATCAAGTCCGCGGCGATACCAAAATCGATCAAGCGCAGCTCGCCTACGCGCGGCGGATCAGCCGACAGACGTCCGATTTGCTGCAACCGACACGGGAGTCGGACCGCGTCGTGTACGAGGTCGACAGCGGTGTTTCGGTCGCCTCGGTGGGCGTGCTGACCGGCTTGCTGCTGCCCGCGATCCAAGCGGCTCGGGAAGCGGCGCGTCGGATGAACACGTCGGACCAGCTCAAACGAATCGGCTTGGCGATGCACAACTATCACGCGGCGTACAACAAACTTCCCGGCCCCGCGATCGTCGACGAAGACGGCAAGCCGCTGCTCAGTTGGCGCGTGGCGATCTTGCCTTTTGTTGAACAGCAAAACTTGTACGAGCAGTTTCACTTGGACGAACCGTGGGACAGCCCGCACAACCTGGCGCTGCTGCCGCGGATGCCCGGCGTTTATTTCGATCGCGCCGTAAAAACGCCGCCGGGCGAAACGATCTTTCACGCGTTGGTCGATGACAAAGCGTTGCAGCGGTTCGGCGGCGACAACCGTTTCCGAGATTGCTTGGACGGATTGAGCAACACCTTGATGGCGGTCGAAGCCGACGTCAGTGAAGCGGTGCCGTGGACCGCTCCGGTCGACGTCGAAATCGACTGGGACGATCCCGTCGGCCAGATGGGACACAACCGTCCGGGCGGCTTCTACGTCTTGCTGGGTGACGGATCCGTCAGGTTCATGAGTCACGCCGTCGACGTCGGCTTGTTCAAAGCCCTGATCACCAGAGCGGGCAGAGAAGTGATCCCCGAATTCTGAGGAAGCGTCGAACTTCGCCGTGCTCGGCAAGCCACCTCCGTCGGACCCGCAGGAATCAAGATCAGTCGTCGAGCGGAGCGGACGTCACCGCGCCGCTCAGGCCCTCGGGTGGAATTGTTTGTGTATTTTTTTCAATCGGGAGTGTTCGACGTGGGTGTAAATTTGCGTCGTTTGAATGCTGGCGTGACCGAGCAGTTCTTGGACTTGTCGGAGGTCCGCGCCGCCGGCCAACAGGTGCGTGGCGAAGCTGTGTCGCAAGCTGTGCGGGCTGATCTTGGGGTCGATGCCGACGCGTCGTGCGTACAGCTTGACCAAACGCCAAAGCTGGATTCGATCCAGCGGCCGACCGCCCCGTGACAGGAACAATTCCTCGGGAGGATACGGTGCCCTGGCGGCCAGTTTGCCCCGCAGTTCTTCGGTGTAGCGATTGATCGCCTGGATCGCCCGCAAACCCAGCGGCACCATGCGTTGTTTGCCGCCCTTGCCGTGGGCTTTCAAGTGCCTTTCGGCGAGGGACAGATCGCGGACCCGTAATCCGCAGACTTCACTGGCCCGGCAGCCCGTCGCGTACAAGACTTCCAGCATCGCCACGTCGCGTTGCCAGAAGGCGTCGGTCTTGCGTGGTGCGGCCAAGAACTCGTCGACCTCGCGACGCGAAAGCACGCCGGGGACACGTTGCCACATTTTTTGTGTCGACAACAATTCGGCGGGGTTCTCGGTGACTTGGCCTTCCAGTTGCAGGTACTTGAAAAACGTCCGCACCGCGACGACGTTGCGGGCGATCGACGTCGGGGCAAGTCCCTTGGCCTGCAAGTGCCCGATGAACTCGCTGAGATCGCCGACTCGCATGCCACGGAAATCACGACCGTCCGACCAAGCGACGAAGGCTCGCATGTCGCGGCCGTAGGCTTCGATCGTGTTGGGCGCCAAATGGCATTCGCTTTTTAAATAGTCCAAAAAATCGTCACAGACCGAATCTCCGGACGCATCGGCTTTCTTCACCGCGCCGTCTTGGCGGAGCGTCTGTAACTTGGTCAAACGTCTGCGCACGATGGTGTTTCCTGTCGTTGCCTGATTCGCCAGAATGCCTGCCCGGGCAACGGTCGCCCGCGCTTCGGTCGACGCTTCCGTTCTGTTTCATCGTTCCGTCCCAGATGCCCGCCGGGCGTCAATCCTCCGAAAGCTATTCACAATGAACGTCTTGGTCGTCGGTGGTGCCGGCTATATCGGATCGCACGCGGTGCGGCTTTTGATCGAAGAGGGCCACCAAGTGGTCGTGTACGACAACCTGTCACGCGGTCACCGCGCCGCGGTGCCCGAGGGGATGCTGGCCGAGGGCGACGTCGGTGACCGGGCCAGGCTGGTCGAAGTGTTGCGTGGGTGGAACATCGACGCGGTGATGCACTTTGCGGCCTTCGCGTTGGTCAACGAGTCCGTCAACGATCCGGCATTGTATTATCAGAACAACGTGATCGCGGCGCTCGAATTGCTCGAAGCGATGCGTGAAGCCGACGTGAAGAAAATCGTCTTCAGCAGCACGACGGCGACGTATGGCGAACCCGACATCGTGCCGATCCCTGAAACCACGCCGCAGCACCCGATCAATCCGTACGGTTTTACCAAACTGGTGATCGAACACGCCCTGGCGGATTACGCGGCGGCGTACGGATTTGCCTACGCGGCGCTACGTTACTTCAACGCGGCCGGGGCGCGGCCGGACGGCACGATCGGCGAAGATCACGATCCGGAATCGCACATCATCCCGATCGTCTTGCAGGTCGCCTTGGGGCAACGCGACTTCATCACCATCTTCGGTGACGACTATCCGACCGCCGACGGGACCTGCATCCGTGATTACATCCACGTCGACGACTTGGGCGAAGCGCACTTGCGGGCGTTGGAAAAACTGCAGCCCGGCAAAGGGATCTGCGTCAACCTGGGCACCGGTCGCGGCACCAGCGTTCGCGAAATCGTCGAAGCCTGTCGTCGGGTCACCGGTCACCCGATCCCCGAAAAGATGGGCCAGCGTCGCGCCGGCGACCCGCCCGAACTGGTCGCCGACGCTCGTTTGGCCAAAGAGATTCTCGGCTGGACGCCCAAGTACACCGACGCCGAATCGATCATCGAAACCGCTTGGGCGTGGCACCAAAGTCACCCCCAGGGCTACGCGACGCCTCGGGCGTAGCCGCCGCGTCCGCCCAAGCGGCCTGAGCACTTTGGGAGGGACGAGGCGTTCAATCAGGGCAGACCCCGTAAGCGAATCAACCGTCAATGAATCAACCGTGAACGAGCCCATCGAATGCCGATGATCCGAATCGCTTCGTCCCCGCCGACACCAAGCCTGCTCGTGCACGGCGGCCTGACGGTCGTCATGTTTTTCGGCTGTGTTTTCTCCGCGGCGACGGCCCAGACGGCGTCGGATGCCGACGCTTTACCGGATTCCCAACGTCGTGCCTTGATCCGAGCCCGCGATTTGGTCGGCGACGCGGCGGTGAAATACCGGGACGGGGATTTCCAAGCGTCGGCAGAAAAGCTGACCGCGGCGGCGCGGAACTTTCAAAAGACGTTGTCCGCGATGGACGAAAGGCAACGCGAAAAGGCGGTCGCCGATTTGGCGACGCTGCTCGACCGAATTCGCACCGCTCACGCCATGCTGCAACTCGAGGGCGTCAGGCTGCCACCGATCCGCATCGGCGACGGCACGCGGTGGTGGCAAGACGAAGTCGGCGGTGAAGAACTCGATCAACTGAGTGATGCACCGGAGGTGGCCCCCGAACCCGTGAAGGCCGAATCCGTGACGCTTGCGGAGTCTGAAGAGCCCGATCCGCCTAGTGAGCCGCAGAAAGAGGTCTCCTTCGTCAACGACATCGCGCCGATCCTGCTGGACCACTGCAGCGGCTGTCACTTGGAAACGAACCGCATCCGGGGCGGTCTTCGAATGGACACGTTCGCCGATTTGCTGCGTGGAGGTGACGAGGGCGACGCGATCGACGTCGGCAGCGGCGAAGACAGTTTGATCGTGATGCGGATGCGTGGCGAAGGCGGCGACCGGATGCCGGCGGGCGGCAGACCGCCCGTCCCGGCGGATCAAATCCGACTGTTCAGCGAATGGATCGACCAGGGGGCGAATGACGACGGCGGCAGTCCGACGCTGCCGTTGAGAAATGTTCGGTTGCAAGCCTGGGCCGCCCAAGCGAGCGTTCCGGAGCGATCGGAACGTCGTCGCGAACAGTCCGACCAATTGATCCGCTTGGTGACCGGCACCGCGACCATCGACGCCGTGACCTCGGATTACTTTCGCGTCCTCGGTCCGCTTCCGCAGCGCGTGCTCGAACGAATCGGCAAGGTCGCCGACGCACAGATGAAGACGATCGCGGGGATGATTCCGGCGGACCCAGACCGGTCACCGGAGGCCTACTTCGGCGGCCGCGCGACGCTGTTCGTTTTGCCGCGGGCTTACGAATACGGCGAGTTCGCGCGGATGGTGGAAGAACGCGACCTGCCACCGGATTGGACCAGCCACTTTCGCACCGACGCGATCAACGCCTACGTCGCCGTGGTCGCGGCGAGCGAAACCGATGACGAAACGATTCGCGATTCACTGGCATCGCCCCTGATCGGTTTGGCCATGGCGACACGCGGCCCGGACGTCCCCGAGTGGTTGGCACGGGGCGTCGGTGAATCCCTGGCAAACGCGCGGGTGCGGAAACAGACGCGAGGCCAGAAAGCGGAACTTCTGAGACGCCAACGACTGGCCGCCGGCGCCGCCAAAGACGCCGGAACGTTTCTGCAAGGCCGGATGCCCGCGGAGCAAACCGACGCCTTGGCGATCGCAATCGCCACCGCCATGTCCGACGGCACTCGTCGCCGTGCGTTCGGGACGATGATTCGGAGTTTGAACGACGGCCAGGCGTTCGAGGACAGTTTTGCGGCGGCGTATGGTGTCAAACCGGATGTCTTCGTGGACGCCTATTTGAAATGGGTCAAAGGGACGCGGCCGACCGGCTCACGATGATTCGGAATTCCGTCGCGGATCTTCGATCGGGTGAGAACGAGCTGAGGTCTTTCGGAAATTGTGGGCGGCATGACGACTTCTGTTACATTGGGAGGCCCCCCCTCCTGACCCTTTCCCACCTCGATCTTTGAAGCCTTTCGAATGCGTCTGATTCGAATCTTGGTCATTTGGCCGCTGGCGGTCGCATGGTGCGCCGCACCACGACTGGAAGCCGCCGAGACGGATTTCTTTGAAAGCAAAATTCGTCCCGTCTTGATCCGGCACTGCTACGAGTGCCATTCGGACGGTGCAGACGTGATCCAGGCGGGGCTCCGCGTCGATGACTCTGGTGCCATGCAACGAGGCGGCGATTCGGGCGAAGCGATCCTGCCGGGCGAACCCGACAACAGCCTGCTGATCGCGGCGATCCGGTACGACGGCATGGAAATGCCGCCCGACCAAAAACTGCCCGACGACGTGGTCCGGGATTTCGAAACTTGGGTCCGAAGGGGCGCCGTGATGCCGCCGCCCGAGAATCCGGAAAACGCGATCCACGAAACGATCGATCAGGCGACCATCGACTGGTCATCGGCGCGTCGCCATTGGTCGTTTCGATCACCGGAACCCCATGCCGCGCCGACCGACGTCGGCCCGGACTCCGGTGCAACCGACTGGTCGACCCGCAAGGCGGACCGTTTCGTGTCGGCAAAGCTTGGCGAAGCCGGATTGTCACCCAATCCGCGGGCCGACAAGCGAACTTGGCTTCGACGGGTGACCTATGACCTGACCGGACTGCCGCCGACGCCCGAAGAAGTCCGGCTTTTCGTCGCCGATCACCGCCCGCTTGCCCAGCGGCGGGTCGTGGAACGTCTGTTGTCCACCGCCGCCTATGGGGAGCACTGGGCGAGGGTGTGGATGGATGTGGCAAGGTACGCCGAAGACCAAGCCCACATCGTGGGCAACAATGATTCGCTGACGTATCCCAACGCCTATCTTTATCGCGACTGGGTGATCGCCGCGTTGGCGGCCGACATGCCCTACGACGAATTCGTGCGACAACAACTCGCCGCGGATCTGCTGAATCCTGACGCCCCGGATTCACACGTCGCGCTGGGTTTTCTCGGGCTCGGCCCGAAATATTACCGCCGCGGCGACTTGGAAGTCATGGCCGACGAGTGGGAGGATCGTGTCGACGTCGTCACGCGTGGCTTGTTGGGGTTGACCGTTGCCTGCGCCCGCTGTCACGACCACAAGTATGATCCGATCCCCACGTCGGACTACTACGCGTTGGCCGGCGTGTTCGCCAGCACGGAAATGTTCAACCGACCGATCGATGCATCGGTCGAAACGCAAAACGGACAAGCGAAAAAGCCGCAGGATGCCGTTCATATCCTGCGCGAAGGCGACGCAACAACTCTGCACGTCATGATTCGCGGTGATGTCAATCGACTGGGTCCGGTCGCGCCGCGTGGTTTCCTGACGGTGTTGGAACCGGCCCCCGGCGACGATGAGGACGACGACTTTATGAATGGCAGCGGTCGGCTCGCCCTGGCGGACCGAATCGCCTGTCGCGACAACCCGCTGACGGCGCGGGTGATCGTCAACCGGGTTTGGGGCCGATTGATGGGCAGGCCGCTGGTCGACACGCCCAGCAACTTCGGCCTCCTGGGTTCCGAACCGACGCACCCCAGGCTGCTGGACGATTTGTCGGTCCGCTTCATGCAAGCCGGTTGGTCGCTGAAATGGTTGATGCGTGAAATCACCTTGTCGTCAACTTACGGTCAAAGCAGCGACGTGGACGCGGTCAAACTGGCGGCCGATCCGGAGAATCGACTGCTTTGGCGAATGCCAAGGCGTCGGTTGTCGATCGAAGCGTATCGCGATGCGATCCTGGCCGTCACGGGTCGACTCGATTCGGCCACGTTCGGCCCATCGATTTCACCTCAAGACCCGACCGCCCGTCGACGCACGGTGTACAGCAAAGTCAGTCGACTGGACCTGAATCCGATGCTGGCGAGGTTCGACTTTCCCGATCCGAATGCTCATAGCGCGTCGCGACACGAAACGACGACCCCGCTTCAGAAGTTGTTCCTGCTGAACAGTCCGTTCATGCTCCGTCACGCCGAAGCGTTCGCCTCGCGAATCCACGGGTCCGGTCGTCAGGTGCAAGAGGCGGTGCGGCTCGGCTATCGGCTGGCCTTCGCCCGTGACCCGACGCCCGAGGAACAGGTCATGGCCGAGCGATTTTTGCTCGGCGGCGATGACCGACAATGGACGCAATTCGCACAAGCCCTTTTCATCAGCAACGAAATGTTCGTGGTGGACTAAAGATGATCGATCCTATTTCGCGTCGCGATCTGCTTCGCCGCAGTGGCGCCGGTTTCGGTGCCGTCGGGCTGTTGTCTTCGCTGCAAACCGACCAAGTCTTGGGGGGCCCCCCCGGCTCGGCCTCCGGCGATGTTGACGGAGGCCTGCATCACCCGGCGACCGCCAAGCGTGTCATCTTTCTGTTCATGAACGGCGCACCGTCGCACGTCGACACGTTCGATCCCAAACCGATGTTGGACAAGCACGCCGGCGAAACGCCGAGCGACGACAGCATCGCCAAAAAGAATCGGGCGTCGGGGTTCATGCCGTCGCCGTTCAAGTTCGCCAAGCGCGGCGACAGCGGGATCGAGATGAGCGAGCTGTTTCCGAATCTTGCCGGTCACGCCGACGACTTGTGCGTCGTGCGTTCGATGCACACCGACGTTCCGAATCACGAACCGGGATTGTTGTTGATGCAGTCCGGGCACCAGCAACCGACACGGCCCTGCATGGGTTCGTGGCTGTCTTACGGGTTGGGAAGCGTCAACGAGAATCTGCCTTCTTTCGTGGCTTTATCCCCGGGGCTGCCGGTCGTCGGTCCGCAACTTTGGTCCAGCGCGTTCTTGCCCGGACAACACCAAGGCGTCGAAATCGACACCAACCACAGCGACGTCGAAAAACTGATCGCCGACATCCGAAATCCGAAGTTTTCCCGGACCGAGCAGCAAGAACAGTTGGCCTTGGTTCAACAAATGAATCGGCTGCACCGCAGTCGCCGCGACGGAGAAGCGGCCTTGGACACGCACATCCGGTCCATGGAGTTGGCGTTTCAAATGCAAAGCGAAGCCTCCGAGGCGTTCGACTTGAGCCGCGAGACCGAAGCGACACGGGCGGCTTACGGCGATTCGGAATACGGCCGGAGTTGCCTGCTGGGACGGCGGTTGCTGGAGCGTGGGGTTCGCGTCGTTCAGGTTTTCTACGTGACCAAGAACGGCAAGCAGCCGTGGGACACTCACAAGAATAACAACGACAAGCACCGGAGCTTGTGTGCCGACGCGGACAAGGTGACCGCGGCCCTGCTTGCCGATTTGAAATCACGCGGGATGCTCGACGACACGCTGGTGATCTGGGGCGGCGAATTCGGACGCACACCGTACGCGCAGGTCGACAAATCCGGCGATCCGAAAAAGCTCGGTCGGGATCACCATCACACCGGCTTTTCGATGTGGCTGGCCGGCGGCGGAATCCGTGGCGGCGTGACGCACGGCGCGACGGACGACTTCGGGATGCACGCGGTCGAAAAGCGAGTCCATGTTCACGATTTACACGCCACCACGCTGCACCTGATGGGCATCGATCACAAACGGTTGACGTATCGTTATAGCGGACGCGACTATCGATTGACCGACGTTCACGGTCGAATCGTCCGAGACTGGATCGCCTGAACCGGACGGACCCGAGACCATCCCCGAAAAGGTTGCACCATGACACGCACCGAACTGACGCCCGGACGCCTTTCCACCCGACGGTTCCTCCAAACCGGCGCGGTCCTGCTGGGTGGCGTTTGCGCCGGCCGGATCCGCCCCGTTTTTGCCCAACCCGCCACCGCGTCGTTGATCGTCGACGAAGTGCGGACGATCAGCCACGGCGACAGCTATGGCGGGTGGCCGTCGATCACGCGACGCGGCAACGGACAGCTGGTGATCGTGTGGTCGGGAGGACGTGAATCGCACGTCTGTCCGTTCGGGCGAGTCGACATGATGCGGAGTGACGACGACGGCCTGACTTGGAGTTGGCCCAGAACCCTGCTGGACAGTGCGATCGATGATCGTGATGCCGGGGTGTTGGAAACGGCCCGAGGGACGTTGCTGGTGACGACCTTTACCTCGCTGGCTTACGAGAGCATCTTGAAAAAGCGGGCCGAGTCGCTGTCCGCCGGAAAGACTTCGGATTGGCCGGAGGACAAGGTTCGCCGCTGGCTGGCCGCCCACCACCGTTTGAACGACGGACAACGCGAACGCGACTTGGGCCAGTGGATGATCCGGTCGACCGACGGCGGCGTCACCTGGAGTCGTCGATACTCATCGATCGTCAACAGCCCACACGGCCCGATTGCATTGCGTGACGGACGGTTGCTGTACGCGGGAAAGGAATTGTGGACGGGCAAGCGGCGCGTCGGCGTCTGTCAATCGACCGATGACGGCGTGACCTGGCAGTGGCTTGCGGAAATTCCCACCCGAAGCGGAGACGCGGCGGCGGCCTATCACGAATTGCACGCCGTCGAAGCAGAAAGCGGAAAACTGATCGTTCACGTTCGCAATCACAATCCGAAAAACGATCGCGAGATCCTGCAATCCGAATCGACCGACGGCGGTCGGTCTTGGACGACGCCCCGTGCGATCGACGTTTGGGGGCTGCCGTCGCACTTGCTGCGGTTGCGTGACGGCCGGTTGATGATGACGTACGGGCACCGACGCCAGCCGCTGGGCATTCAAGCGAGAATCAGCGACGACGAAGGCCAGACCTGGAGTGATCCGACGGTGATCTGGGGCCAAGGCACCAGCACCGACTTGGGGTACCCCAGCACCGTGGAGCTTGACGACGGACGCCTGATCACGGTTTGGTACGAGAAACTGGCGGGGTCACCCCATGCCCAGTTACGGCAAGCCCGCCTCCGGCGATTGCCCTAAGGTCGGCCGAGAAAACGGTTCGCCGTCGCGGCGAGCGACGCCCCGCGATCACTCGTCGGTGACACAGCCTTCGCTGGCGGTTTTGACGGCTTTGATGTACTTGTACAGCGTTCCTCGTGTCGCTTTCAGGGGCGGCGCGTTCCAAGCCTCCCGTCGCTGTTCGAGTTCCGCCGAGCCCACGTCGACGTTCAACGAGTTCGATTCGGCGTCGATGGTGACGACGTCGCCGTCGCGGAGCAGCCCGATCGGCCCGCCCTCTTGGGCCTCCGGCGTGACGTGTCCGACGATGAAGCCGTGGCTGCCACCGCTGAACCGTCCGTCGGTGATCATGGCGACGTCGCTGCCCAGGCCCGCTCCCATGATCGCACTGGTCGGCGTCAACATCTCGGGCATGCCCGGGCCGCCCTTGGGGCCTTCGTAACGAATCACCACGACGTCGCCTTTTTGAATTTCGTTGCGTTCCAAAGCGGCCAACATCAGTTCCTCGCTGTCGTAACAGCGTGCCGGGCCGCTGAATTTCAAGCCTTCCTTGCCGGTGATCTTGGCGACCGCGCCGCCGGGTGCCAGCGAGCCTTTCAAGATCCGCAGGTGGCCGGAGGATTTGATCGGCTCCTCGACGGTCGCCACGATCGTTTGCCCCGCTTTCAAGCCGGGCAGATCGGCGACGTTTTCGGCCAGCGTTTTTCCGGTCACGGTCAAACAGCTTCCGTCCATCAGACCTTTTTCCAGCAAGTACTTCATCACCGCCGGGGTGCCACCGATGCTGTGCAGATCTTCTTGGACGAACTTGCCGCTGGGTTTCAAATCGGCCAGGTACGGGATTCGATCGCTGACGCGTTGAAAGTCGTCGATCGTCAGCGAGACGTCGACGCTGCGGGCCATCGCGATCAGGTGCAGCACGGCGTTCGTGCTGCCGCCGAGCGCCATCACCGTGACCATGGCGTTTTCGAACGCGGCCCGAGTCATGATGTCGCGAGGTTTGATGTCGGCCTTGAGCAATTCCAACATCGCGGCCCCGGCGGCGTGACACTCCGCTTTCTTGTCGTCATCGACCGCCGGGATGCTGGCCGAATACGGCAGCGACATGCCCAAGGCTTCGATCGCGGTGGCCATGGTGTTGGCGGTGTACATGCCGCCGCACGCCCCGGCGCCGGGACAGCTTCGTTTGACGATTTCGGCGCGTTCCTCGTCACTGATTTGGCCGGCGATGAACTGACCGTAGCACTGAAATGCGCTGACGATGTCCAATTTTTCGCCTTTATAGGATCCCGGCTTGATCGTGCCGCCGTAAATCATGATCGCGGGACGATTCAGCCGGCCCATCGCGATCAGACACCCGGGCATGTTCTTGTCGCAACCGGGCAGCGCGATCAGTCCGTCGTACCACTGGGCGGCCATGATCGTTTCGATCGAATCGGCGATCAGGTCACGACTTTGCAGACTATACGACATGCCGTCGGTGCCCATCGAGATGCCGTCACTGACGCCGATCGTATTGAATCGCATCCCGACCAGGCCGGCGTCCTGGACACCTTTCTTGACCTCGGCGGCCAGGTCCAACAGGTGCATGTTGCAGCTGTTTCCTTCATACCACATGCTGGCGATGCCGACCTGGGCTTTGTTCATGTCGTCCGACGTCATGCCCGTGGCGTACAACATCGCTTGCGACGCGCCCTGGCTTTTGGGCTGAGTGATGTGGGCGCTGTATCGGTTCAGGGGCTGGGTCATCGGGCGGATCGATCGGTAGGAGGTGGTTCGTGAAAATCGCGTGCAAGACGGGGCGGCCGGGCGGTCAAATATGATGGCCGCGGCCGTCTTCGACAAGCAACCCGCGGGAGGTCCGCCCGGTGCCGATGGACGCTCAACGGGTCGGTCCGTATGCTGATCGGGTCCGCGCAACGGCCGGCCCGGCGAATCGCCCACGGCGGGCTTTCCTTTTTCCTTCCCCACAGGTTGCCCCGTGAATCGCCCGAACCTTGTTTTCCTCGTTTTGCCGATCGTCCTTGGGGCCGCCACGTCATCCTTGTCGGCGGATGCCCCGGCAGCCATCGACGTCGCGGCGGAAAAGACTTCGTTGTTTGACGGCAAAACGCTCCGCGGCTGGGAAGGCGACGGAGCCTATTTTCGCGTCCAAGAGGGCTGCATCGTCGCGGGCAATTTGAAGTCCGAGATTCCACACAACTATTTCCTGTGCAGCGAGCAGACTTTCAAGAACTTTGATCTCGAATTGGAAGTCAAGTTGGTCGGCGAGGGTGAAAACGCCGGCGTCCAATTCCGCAGCCGACGCGTCGACGACAGCACAGAGGTTTCCGGATATCAGGCCGACGCCGGACGGGCTTGGAAGCGGAGCGTTTGGGGAGCCCTTTACGACGAATCTCGGCGGCGAAAAATGCTGGCCGAAGGGGACCCGGAATTGGTCGAGCGGCTGACCAAACCGGGGGACTGGAACCATTTACGGATCGTCTGCCGTGACGACCGCGTCCAGATCTTCTTCAACGGCGAGCGCACGGTGGACTACGCCGAAACGGAAGCCGACATCCCGCGTCAGGGCGTGATCGGTCTGCAAATTCACAGCGGTCCGCCGACGGAAGCCTGGTATCGAAACATCCGTTTGCGAAAGCTGGCCGACTGATGCCGACGCCGGTTTCGACAACGCCCATTCGATTCGTTTATTTCGATCTGGGCAACATCCTGTGTGCGTTCGATCGCGACCGGGCGGCCGCCAACCTGGCGAAACTGCTGGGCGTCGACTTCGCTTTGACCGATTCGGTGCTGCACGGGGCGGGTTTACAGGAACGCTTCGAACACGGCCATCTTTCCGGCGACCGGTACGTCGATCTGGTGTGCGAAGGCGTCGGGTTGTCGTCGTGGGCCGACCGGCATGATGACGGACGTGCCGCGGCGGTGGCGGCCGTTCACGATGCGATCAGCGACATGTTCACTCCCGTCGCGGGAATGGACGTGATCGCCGCGACGGTCCGTCGCTGTGTCGGTCGCATCGGCGTCTTGTCCAATACCTGTGAAGCCCACTGGGATTGGATCGTGCGTCAGCGGTATCCGGTTTTGAGCGTCGATTTCGACGAAATCGTGCTCAGCTGTCGCGTCGGCAGCATGAAGCCCGACGACGCGATCTACCGGATCGCCGAGCAGCAGGCCGGCTGTGATCCGGCGTCCATTCTGTTCATCGACGACCGCGTCGAAAACGTCCGAGCGGCCCGCCGTCACGGCTGGCGAGCGGAGGCCTGTTTGGGCGGCGACGAGGCCAAGGACGTTTTTACGCGATACGGGCTGATGGGATAGAATCGAAACAACGGCAGGAGTCCCGGACGCTTTTTCGACGCAACCCTTTCTGGCATCGCCAACTTGAAATCCTCTGTCACCAAGAAACGGGCCACGAAAGCGAAGACCGCTTCGGCGAAGCCGGTTTCTCCGGTGACTCGCGTGGTCGCGGTCATCGACATCGGGGCGAGCAGCATTCGGATGGCGATCGGGGAGATCCACGGCGACGGGGAGATCCGCCGGTTGGACAGTTTGGTGCAAGCCGTCGAACTGGGCCGCGACGTCTTCAACAGCCGGCAAATCTCTCGCCCGTCGATCGAAAAAGCCGTCGACGTGTTGCGAAAGTACCGACGCACCCTTCGTGAATACGGCATCGAATCGACCGACAGGGTCCGCGTCGTCGCGACCAGCGCGGTGCGGGAAGCGGGCAACCGATTGGCCTTCATCGACCGCGTCTACGTGGCGACCGGTTTGGACGTCGAAGTGATGGATGAAGCGGAAGTCAACCGGATCACGTTCATGGGCGTCATTCCCCATTTGCAAGCCGCCCGGGTGTCGCCGCAAAGCAAATTCGTGGTCATCGAAATGGGCGGGGGCAGCACCGAACTGCTGGTGATCCGTGGCGGCAACGTGCTGCACAGCGAATCGTTCCGCCTGGGGTCGCTGCGGTTGACCGCAACCTTGAAGGGGTCGCGGGGAAGCAGCGTGTCGCGACGCGGATTGTTGGAAAGCCATATTCGTCGCACGTTGTCCCGGATCGTCGACCAGATTCGCGTCGACGAACCGATCCACTTGGTCGCCTTGGGCGGCGACATGCGTTTTGCGGGCCACTGCTTGCTCGAAGGCTGGGACGGAATCTCGTTGCAACGATTGTCGGCCGACAAGCTGAGACAATTCACCAAGACCCTGTTGAAGTTGAGCGATGACGAGATTGTCAAACGGTACGGTGCCAGTTTCTTGGACGCACAGACTTTGCCGTCGGCCTTGCTGACGTACTCGATGTTGACCGAGCAATTCGGACTGGAAGAAGTCCATCTGTGCGAAGCCAATCTGCGTGACGGTTTGCTGCGGGACATCGCGTCCGGGGGCGACTGGACCAGCGAGTTTCGCGACCAGACGATTCGATCGGCCAAGACGCTGGGACGTCGGTTCGACTTCGACGAAGCGTATGCCAATTCGGTGGCCGAACTGTCGCGGCGATTGTTCGTCGAATTGGCCGACGAACATCAAATGAGCAGCCGATTCGAAGTCATTCTTTACGTCGCGGCTTTGCTTCACGAAATCGGTCTGTTCATCAACGTGCAAAGTAATCACAAGCACGCCTTTTACATCATTCACAACAGCGAACTGTTCGGACTGTCCCGAAGCGAAAAGGCTTTGGTCGGTTTGGTGGCCCGGTACCACCGCCGCGCTTATCCGCAGCCGTCGCACGAGTTCTACCGGACGCTGCATCGCGACGACCGCATTGCGGTGGCCAAGATGGCGGCGTTGTTGCGGTTGGCCATCGCGTTGTGTGACACCCGGACCGGCCGGATTCGTGAAATCCGATGCATCCGAGAAGACAAACGCCTGGTAATCGTGGTTCCGGATGTCGAAGATCTGTCGCTGGAACGATTGGCGATGCAGCGGGGTGCCGGGCTGTTTCAAGAAATCTTTGGCGTCCCGGTGATGCTGCGGACGGTTTCCTGAGTGTTGGCATTTCGGTCGGCCGGCCGAGTGCTTTATGCTGAGGGAGTCGGTCATCTCCTGATCGGCTCGACGCCTCGCCACTGATTTTTTCGTGGGAATCATGCACAAGATCATCACCCTGTTATTGGGATGCCTCCTCATCGTTTGGATTGCCGGGAATCAACGCTCGATCGGCCAAGAATCGGGCGGCCAAGAATCGGGCGGCCAAGAATCGGGCGGCCAAGAATCGGGCGGCCAAGAA
>CAYVRC010000044.1:0-24303 GCA_964453205.1 uncultured Pirellulaceae bacterium
TGGCTCCGTGGTGATCGGGTTGGTGTGCTAACCTCCATTCTCCACGCGAGCCTTTCTCGTGCCGACATCAATCCTGAGTCGAAAGCTTTTCCCCTAAAGTGCAACCAGTCATGCGACGGGGTTTAACGCGTGATCGATCAGTGCACGCGACGTGCCCCCCGATGTTTGGTTCCTGGCTTACTTGAATCCGGGGAGGGGCAGGGTGTAGCTCACGAGCTTGCAAGCAACAACATTCAGTTCCTGGTGCGATCCCAATCCCTTCGCAGTGATCAGCCGCGTTTTCTTCGTTCATTGGGCGGCTTGGGCATCGCGCCGACTCGCTTCGCCCAGGCTTGCCATTGCGATTTCAGTCGGGCGACTTCGTCGGGGTGATCGTCAGCCAGATCGATTTGTTCGGTGCGGTCGGCCGACAAGTCGAACAATTCCCATTGGCCATCCGAGCCTTGCCGGACGAGTTTGCGATCGCCGACTCGGATCGCCGCGTTGCCTTCGTGTTCCCAGAATAACGGACGCTCGGCAAATCTGCCTTCGCCGGTCAGCAGCGGTCTGAGGCTTTGGCCTTCCATGGGCAAGACGCTCTGGTCGCCCGAACCGTCGGGATAATCGGCGCCGGCCAAGTCGACGCAGGTCGCCATGACGTCGATCAAATGCGTCGGAGTGTCGATCCACGCCTCTTTGCCGCGACGAGGCTTGATTTTCGCCGGCCAATGCGCGATCAACGGCGTCGCGATCCCGCCTTCGTGGTTGTAGTGTTTGTACATACGAAACGGCGTGTTGTTCAAATGTGCCCAGCACCTTCCGATGAAGACGTTCGAGTGGGGATCGCCGGGGCGTTCGCCTTGGTAACGTCCTTCGATGCCGGCTTCGGCGTTTCCGCCGTTGTCGCTGAAGAATAAGATCAAGGTGTCGTCCAGCTCGCCGCGTCGCTCCAGTGCATCGACCAGTTTTCCGATGTTCTTGTCGACTTCTTCGATCATCGCCGCGTAAATCGCCATCATGTCGTCGTACTTGGTTTTCTGTTCGGCGGACAGAGAATCCCAAGCCGGGATTTCTTCGGGACGCGGCTCCAATTCCCAGTTTTCGTCGATCAAGCCGCTGGCGATTTGTCGTTCGTAGCGTTTGTTGCGCAAGCGGTCCCAGCCCTCCATGTACTTGCCGCGGTATTTGGCGATCGTTTCTTCGGGAGCCATGCAAGGAAAGTGCGGCGCGACGTGAGCCAAATACAAAAAGAAAGGTTGCCCGGCGGCGACGGCTTCGTCGATGAAACGGATGCCTTGCTCGGTCCACAAATCGCTGCCGTACCAGGGCGGATCGAACATCGGATGATCTTTGGCAATTTCTTCCCCGTTAAAAAACAACGGAGAATTGCCCTTCGAGCCGGTTTGGTTGGAAAAATGCAATCCGCCGGCGGGCAGGTTCAGACTGCGATCGAAACCGCGTCCCCAGGGGGTCACGCCGTGGGAGAATCCGACGTGCCACTTGCCCGTCATCGCCGTGAAGTAGCCGGCCGGACGAAGGACCTCGGCGATCGTCACACAGCGATCGGTCAATCGGCCTCGGTAGCCCGGTGTGCCCTGGTCGCCGGTCATCCAGCCGATTCCGGCTTGATGGGAATACAGTCCGGTCAGCAGCGAAGCCCGGGTCGGACAGCATCGCCCGGTGTTGTAAAACTGAGAAAACCGAACCCCTCGGTCGGCCAAAGCGTCCAAATGGGGCGTCGGGATTTCGCTGCCGTACGCCCCGATGTCCGACACCCCCATGTCGTCGACCATGATCGCGATGATGTTGGGACGATCGGCCGCGTGCGCGGTCGAGGCCGTCACGGCGGCTTGAAGAAGCAGGACGAAAAAGACTGGTTTCATGATCCGACGACCGAACGGGGAAACGGTTTGACAGCCGCCCAATCTAACCGATCGGATACTGCTAATCGATCGGATACTGTTAATCGATCGGATACTGGGGCTTGCTGGCCTCGTTTTCCAAATCGTCAAAGGCTTGACAGAGGTCCCGCATCAACGTGGCCTTGTCACCCTGCCAACGCATCGACTGGCCGACGAAGACGTCACAAATGAACGGCACCAACAAGCCTTCGCCACGGGGCAATGCCTTTCCCAGTCCGTGCATGAACACCGGCACGATGGGAACGTCGGGATGCAGCTTCGCCAGATGGGCGATGCCTTGTTGCAAGGGCTGGCGTTGTTCGGGCTGGCCCCGCGAACCTTCGGGGAACAGCAAGACGATCTCGTTCCGTTCGATCGCGTCGTTGATCGGCGTCAGGGGATGTTTTCCGCGTCGTCGGACTTGGCGATCCAGGGGTAGGATGCCCAGCACGCGAACCGAAAACCAAGCCATCCAGCGGTTGCGTAAAAAATAATCCGCCGCCGCGACCGGCCGGACTTGGTGCAAACGCTGCATCCCGAACAGCGTGATCAAGGCCAGCGCGTCGAGATGACTGTTATGATTCGCGACGATCAGAGCCGGCCCGCTGTTGGGCAACCGCATCGCGTGACGGACGTTCATGCCCATGATGATCAGCATCACCGGACGAACGAAGAATAAGAAAAACACGTAGCGAAGATGACGCTGCGGGCCGCGGACGGCGATGTCGGCTTCGTACAGATCCTGCGAGCTTGATCGATCCGGCGGATCGGCGGGCTGCGGCGGAGTCCTGGTCATCGCATCATCCATAGCAGTACCAAACGAAATGAAAGAACACCGGGGCGGTAAAGATCAAGCTGTCGATTCGGTCCAGCACGCCGCCGTGTCCGGGCAGCGTTGCCCCGGCGTCCTTGACACCCAAGTCGCGTTTGAGTGCCGAGATGTTCAAATCCCCGAACAGTCCCGTCACCGCGATGATCGCCCCCGCCATCAGGGATCGGGGCACGTCCATCATCGTCAAAAACGGACCGATCAAGGCCGCCAAAACGATCGTGGTGCCCAGTCCGCCCAAGAATCCGGCGTAGGTTTTTCCCGGGCTGACCGACGGCGCGATCTTGCGTCGCCCGAACGATTTTCCCCACAGGTACTGCGCGACGTCATTGGTTTGTGTCAGCACCAACAACAGCAACAGCAGCCCCGGTCCGGGATACGTCGAGGCCAAGTCGTGCGGCCACGCCGGTGCCACGCGAGGCGTCGCTGCGACGGGCAGGACCAACAGATAGGCGGCGTGTGAGAGAAAGAACACCGTGCCCATCAAGCCCCACTGAACCGCCCCGATCGCCTGCAGGAACCCTTTCGGTTGCCCGATCAAAATCATGCGAACGGGCAACAGCATGAACAGGTAAACGGGGACGAAAATGATGAACATGCCGTACCATCCGTTTGCGATCCATGCGTACTGAATCGGGATCGACAAGTACGCCCAAAACATCACGCGGCGGTCCGCCCGCCGTGACGGGATCAGCGAGAAATACTCTTTCAGCGATAGGAAACTGACGAAGGCGAAGAACCACACGGCCGACGTCGGCGACACGAGCAAACAGGCCGCGATCAAGCCCGCGATCACCCACCAAGTCCGAATCCGAGCTCGCAGTTCGCTGTAGTCACGGTGCGGCTTGAACCGAACCATCGCGATCGACACGAGGCTGGCCATCAGCAACGCGGCGAACACGGCGAGCAACACGACGCGGACCTCCAACGTCAGGTGCGCCAGCCCGGCTTCGTCGTCGACGACGTTGCGGCGGGCAATCCCGAGAAGACGGATCGGGTCGTGCACGTCAAGTGCTCGTGTACAGAACTCGGTCGACGGCCCGCGGCCGAGCTTCCGAGGCGACCGAAAAAACTGAAATCAACGGTGTTCCCGTCATCAAAAAGTGACCTCCTGGCGAAACCAAAGAAACGAAACGCGAAACGTCACCCGCCGAAACCCGCTCGTTTCGGATCCGTCACGCCTGCTGCGATCCAGAGCCCGAGCGGCTCGGCGGGTGTGCGCGGGAGAATAATTTTGTCCGGCCGAAGCTGACGGCCGCGCCAGCACAACCCTATGCTGGGGGGCAGATGGAACGGCAGCCTTTTTACGTCGAAAGCCAAACGATGGCAAAAATCGCAATCATCAACCCTGCTTTTGAAGTTTCTTATTGGGGTCTGGAGCACGCCCAAAAGATGATGGGGAAGCGAGCCAACATGCCGGTGGCCAGCCTGCCGCTGTTGGCCGCCCTGACGCCCAGCGAACACGAAGTCACGCTGATCGACGAGAACGTCGAAGCGATCGATTTCGATCGATTGGCCGACTTTGACATCGTCGGTCTGACCGGCATGAGCGTGCAACGGTTCCGCATGGAAGAGATCCTTCGCGAGTTACGCGATCGCGGCGCATTCGTCGTCATCGGCGGGCCATGGGTGACGGTCGAGGAGACGTATTTTCGCGACTCGGCCGACGTGCTTTTTGTGGGCGAAGCCGAAACGACTTGGCCGGAATTCCTGGACGACTGGAAACAGGGTCGGCACCGATCGCGGTACGAGCAAAGCGAACGAACCGACATGGCGACCGTGCCGACGCCGCGACATGATCTGCTGAAGAACCGTCATTACATGTTCGGCAACCTACAGTTTTCACGTGGCTGTCCGTTTCAGTGCGAGTTCTGCGACATCATCGTTACCTTCGGACGAAAACCGCGAATCAAAACGTCCGCCCAAATCATCGCCGAACTGGAATGCCTGCGTCGCAACGGCTTTCACATCGCCTTCATCGTTGACGACAACTTGGTCGGCAACAAGAAAGCGATCAAGGTCGTCTTGGAGGACGTCGCGCGGTGGCAGGAACAACACGGCTATCCGATCGTCTTCAGTACGGAGGCTTCCCTGGACATGGGCGAAGACGAAGAACTGATGGAACTGATGGCGCGGGCCAACATCCAGTCGGTCTTCATCGGGATCGAAAGTCCCGACGAGGAATCGCTGAAGGAAACCAAGAAATTCCAAAACGTCCGCGAGCGAGGCGGCACGATGCTGGAAAAAATCCACCGCATCCAGGACTTCGGCATCGAAATCTGGTGTGGACTGATCGTCGGTTTTGACAATGACACGCCAAAGATTTTTGAAACCCAAAAGCGATTTTTGAAAGACTCCCGGATCGCGCACGCCATGATCGGTTTGTTGCACGCGATTCCCAAAACGCCGCTGTACGATCGCTTGGCCAAAGAAGGCCGCTTGGACTTGGCCGACGAACACGAATTCGGCACCAACGTGGTTCCCAAACAGATGACCCGCAGCGAACTTCGTGACGGTTACCTGCAAACCATGCGGGAAGCCTATGAACCGGAAGCGTATTTCGATCGCTTGGATCAACTGTTCCTGCACGACCGATTCGACTTTCGAACCTTCAAGACGCCCCACTTCCGGCGGCACTTGGGGCTGCGAATTCGTCACCGGACGTTTTTCGTCGTTGGCTTTTGCGTGTTGTTCTGGAAACTGATGCGGGGCACGCCGGACGCCGGACTTCGTCGGATCTATCGGCGGCGAATCGCCGCGGCGATTCGAACCCGATGGACGAATCCGGAGATCTACTTCTTTTATGCCATCAAATGCGCGATGCACTATCATCACCACAAAATGACAACGGACATGGTCGAAAGCCCGGAGCACTTCGTTTCCTCTTACGGCAAAGCGATGCGGCCCCGGCGTGATGAAGCCCATGAACCCGTGCCCGTTCCGACTCGACTCATTCCTTTGCAACCTTTGGTGAAATCGGACCCGTGAAAATCGCAAAATTCCTGGACGAACAGGGCCAAGCCCGCTGGGGCCATTACGAGGACGGCAAGATCAGCGGCCCTTTCTTGGCCTGCCGGTCCGTCGTCGGGGCGAACGTGGCCGCCGAAGACATCGCCGCTGACTTGGCCCGCTTGGCAGAACTCGGACCGCCCACGGGTGATTGGTCCGCCGCGCCGGACCGTTTGTTGCCACCGGTTTCGGCTCCGGAAAAGATCTTTTGCATCGGCTTGAACTACCGCGATCACGCGATCGAAACGGGCGCGGAGATTCCCACCGAGCCGATCGTGTTCAGCAAGTTCAACACCTCGCTGATCGGACACGGCGAATCGATCCTGTTGCCCAAGATTTCGTCTCAGGTCGATTACGAGGCCGAACTGGTCGTGGTCATCGGCCGCGAGGGCAAAGACATCGACGTGGCCGACGCGATGGATTACGTCTTCGGCTACACCTGTGGCCATGACGTTTCGGCCCGGGATTGGCAGAAAGGACGTCCGGGCGGCCAATGGCTGCTCGCCAAATCCTTTGACACCTTCGGTCCGATCGGTCCCTGCCTGGTGACCGCCGACCAGGTCACCGAACCCGGAAACTTGCGTGTGCGGATGCAGCTCGGCGATCGAATCGTCCAAGACAGCACCACGGCGCAATTGATCTTTGACATCCCCACGCTGGTCGCTCATTTGTCGCGATTCGTGACCCTGGCCGCCGGCGACTTGATCTTCACGGGAACCCCGCCGGGCGTCGGCGCCGCGAAAACGCCGCCCCAATTTCTGACAGCCGGCGACGTCTGCACGGTCGACATCGAGGGCATCGGCCGACTGACCAATACCTGCCGCGACGCGGAATAGGCGTCAAGCGGCCAGACCCGAACGTTGGCAGACCCGAACGTTGGTATGTGATTTGCGAACCTCATCGCGATCTCCGACCAATATTCTTATACTCCAACGTGAGCGTTCGACGATGCCTACCAGTCAACCCACCGCACCTGAAGATTCTTCTCACCGTTCCTGGCACGGGTTCGAAACGCGACCGATGCCCGAAGTCCCGTCTTGGATCGAAACCCTCGGTCGCTTCGGGCACGTCGCCAAAGGTGTCGTCTATTTCATCATCGGATTTTTGGCGTTCAAACTGGCCATCGGTGCCGGTGGCGAGATTTCCGGTTCGCGCGACGCCATTCGCGAGATCGGCCAGCAACCCTACGGACGATTCCTACTGGGCTTGGTCGCCATCGGCTTGCTGGGATACACCGCGTGGCGTTGGGTTCAAGCGGGCAAAGATACCGAAGGCGTGGGACACGACGCCAAAGGAACGTTGAAACGGACCGGCTACGCGATCAGCGGCCTGGCCTACCTTCTGCTCGGGTTCTTTGCCGGTTCCTTGGCGTTGGGGATCGCGGGCGGATCGTCGGGTTCCGGCAGCGGCACGGGTTCCGGCAGCGGCACCACGAGTTCGCTGTTGGATTCGACTTGGGGCCGAGTCCTTTTGGGAATCGTGGGGGCCGTCACTATCGGCGTGGCAATCTATTTCATGTACAAAGCTTATCAGGCAAAGTTCATGACGAAGTATAATTTGTTCGAAATGAGCGAGACCGCACGCAAGGCCGCCTTGTCGGTAGGTCGCATGGGTGTATCGACCCGGGGCGTCGCCTTTGCCATCATTGGTTACTTCATTTTGTCTTCCGTGATTCGAGGGACCGCCGACGGCGAGGCGGCCGGCATGGCCGACGCGTTGGCGGCGATTGCCGCTCAAACTTATGGCAAAATTCTGATGGGCGTTGCCGGTTTCGGACTCATGTGCTACGCCGTTCACATGTTTTTGATGGCACGCTATCGGAAGTTCAACGTTTCGTCATCATGACGTTGGGGCGTCGTGGCGTTTGGGCATCGGGGCGATCGCCTATTCAATAGCGAAAGATCGCGGCGGCTTTCGTGTCGTCGCCCGTCATGGCCTCGGGGGCACAACGGAAGACGTCGCCGCCGTGGCGAATCACTTCGCCGACCGCTCGGTTGGTTTGAACGCATCGAACGTCGCAGATCATCAACGAGTCGACTCGGCCGTTCTTCGCGGCTTCGATGATCCGGTCGAGATCTTGGGAACCTTGCGAATCGGCCAGTGCTTTCCCGAATCGTTCGTGGAATCGCGAACGGTCGGCTTCCAATTCCGGTGCGACAGCCTCGTGGGCCGCCGACTGCATCTCCTCTTCGCTCATCGCCGCCGGGCTGCCGTCGACGCGTGCGTCGACCTTGACGTCACTGTTGGACTGAAAGTGACCGGATACTTCTTTCGTGGCCACGACCACCAACGGCATGCCCGTGTTGTAGACCGCCCCGGAGACTTCGTCGCCGACGATCGATAAATATTGACTTCGGTCGGCTTCGATCTTGTCTTCGCCCTCGCCTTGGCCGTGGAACATGCCGACCGACGCGGCGCCTGTGTTGCCGGGCGTTTGGTGACTGGTATTCTGAAGCGATTCTTCCGGATCGCGAGGCAGAACCAAAGCGTCGGCTTTGGCGGGCAAACGATCGGTTTCAACGACCGTCAAGGATTCACCGTCGCACCGGTACAACGCGGTGCTTTCCCAAGTCAAAGACAGCACAAAGTGTTGGCCCTGAGCGTTGTGCTCTCGAACCAAGGGCGAAATCAAGAACGTTTCGCCGACATCCACGGCCTCGTCGACTTGACGGTTCAAGCGGATCAGACGGCAATCTTCCTTGGTCACATAAATTGCCAAGCCGTCGCCCTGGTGTCGCCAAAACTCAGGGTCGTCGACGCGGGCAGCCAAGACGTCCAGGATCGCCTCGTCATCCCCGCGTTGTTTGAGTTTCTCTGACGCTTCGGTCAGCAAGTTTTTCAGGCGGATCGGATCCTCGCGTGTCTCGCGGCCTCGGCGATGCGTCGGCATCAGGATGGAGACGCAAGGGCCTCCGCTGACCTCGGCCAGTTTTTCCAGATCGCCTTGCCGAAGATTTCGAAAGGAGGTTTCAGTGGCGGTCGAGGACATGGCGGGAATTCTCCTTGAAGGGGCTTTGGTGGTCGCAGATCTTTCTGCGTCTCTCGGAAACCGTGCACATTCGGAACCGTGCAAATCAGGAAGCGTGCAAATCAGGTGCCGCCGGCCCGTTGCGTGGATTTTACGTGTCTGGATTTCCCGTGCCCGAATCTCACGGACGCCCATGGGAGGTCACGGCACGAGACAAGGATGGCATGGAGATTGCGTAGGCTGGTCTGGCGTCTGCATGCAAGGACAAGTGGGCCGAGCCGATCCACATCGCCGGCCCCCTTTCGCACCGATCCCGAGGTCATTTCGACCCGCACCCGTGATGGCGACCCGCATTCGTTATGGAATTTCTCAAACAAACCTTTTCCGAATTCTTAGAGAATCGCTGCACCACGCTGGCCGCGGCGTTGGCCTACTACACGGCGTTCGCGTTGCCCCCGCTGCTCTACCTGATGCTGCTCGTGCTGACTTTCGGGCTTTCGGTGATGTACGAGGATGAACGCGCGAGTGACCGGGCCGAACAGCTGTTACAAACTCAGGCGTCCCAGATGATCGGCAATCCGGCGGCCGCCGATCAGATCGAAACGATCCTGAACAATACTCAACAGGCCGGCGGAAAGTGGTGGAAGACTCTGATCAGTTTTGCGGGGATTTTGATCGGCGCGACGGGCGTGGTCGCCGCGCTTCAGGCGTCGCTGAATCAAGTCTGGGGGGTCAAGCCCGACCCGGAAACCACGGGCATCAAGGACATGATCGCCAAACGCGTCTTGTCGCTCGCGATGATTTTGGGCCTCGGGTTCTTGCTACTCGTCTCGCTCGTCGTTTCCTCGATCTTGTCGGCCGTCGGAGACCGAATCGGTCAGTGGACAGGCATGTCCGAGACGGTCGCCTGGCTGACCAACTTCATCGTTCAGGCGGCGGTAGCGTATGTGATTTTTGGGGCGATTTTCAAATTCATGCCGGACGCCGAGATCCGTTGGCGGGACGTCGCGGTCGGTGCCGCGGTGACGACGGTCCTGTTTCTTGTCGGTCGCTACGCGATGCAGTTCTACTTTTCCATGAGCGAACCGGGGGCTCATCTCGGATCGGCCGCCGCGTCGCTGGCCGTGTTGCTGGTGTGGGTCTACTACACGGCGATGATTGTGCTGCTGGGTGCCGAAGCGACCCAGGTTTACGCCGTTCGTTACGGGGACGGAATTCGGCCGGAACCCAAAGCGGTTCGCGTCGCCGAGAAAATCATTCGCGGCAGCGAAGCCCCGTCCTGAGTGTGTTGCTTGAAGACGCCCCCGTCGGCGCGATTCGTGAACGACTCGGCGGGCGGCGGACCTCGTGAGCGGCCGAAGGGAAATCCGGCCGCACCGACGGGGCCGACTGGTATTCGGTTTGCATCACATCGGAGGGTCGACGAAGTCCGTTCTTCTTACAAGCTACAAGTCAACTCCATGCGTCACTCCACCAATCAAGCACTCGTCCTGTATTTCATGATCGCCGCGCTCGCGGCGATCACGGCGGTCGGTCAGCAACCGCCGGCACCGGCCGCATCGGCACCCGACGGCCGTGTCGCGGCGATCAGCGAATGGGGGCTTTCCGGCGTGGTTTGGAGCGAAGCGGCATTGGTCCGAAAGCTGGCGATCGAAACGGCGCGGAGCGACGACAGCTTGAGCGGCGAACAGCTGGAAAGACTGCAAAGCATCGCCGAGCAATCCGATTCGTTGATCCAAGCGATGGAAGAATTCGGCTGGAAGCGACTCCGTCGACGACCCGAGCCGTCTCGCGATTCGGATTCGCCATCCGGAGATTCAGATTCACCCTCCGCGTCGGCGGATCTGCCGAATCCCGAAGCCGTGGGCAAACGACTGGCCGAATCGATGGGCCTGGACGCCGACCCGGATGACGCTCAGACGCCGTCCGACACCCCGCAGCGTCGCCCCCGATCGGTGCCGGAGTCCGAGGAGCCGATCGTCAGTCGATACGACACGGAAACGCCCGCCGGTAGGGACGACCCGGGCGTCGACGACGAGCTGCAAGCGGACGCTCTGGACATCGATATCGATCAGTACCGCGTCGATGACTACATCGACGAGACGCCGGCCGAAGCTCGCAATCGGATCGACGCTCGGGAAGACGGAGTCGAGGGAGCGATCGCGGCGGCGAGTGATGAAGGAATCGGCGGTGCCAGTGCCGGGCACATCAGTGAGCGGGAGGCGTTGACCCTTTCGGCGACGTTGCCGTACGCGCAGGATTCGATCTACGACGCGGACGACTATGACCCGGACATCGATTACAACGTGGAGCACCCTTTGACACCGCGAAAGATGAGGAATCCGGCGGGCGACACGCTGGACGGCGACGACGACATCTCGGTCCGAGACCCGGCGATCGCTGCCGAAGGCGAGGACGAGCTGATCGCCGCCATGAAACGCGAAGCGGCCGCCGACCGTGATGACGAAATGGCCGTCGATCGTCCGCTGGCACGGTACAACGACCGCCCGGCCGAGGTGGCCGAAGACGCCCACTGGGTGCAGTTCCATCTGGACTTGAACCAAAAACGCTGGGAGGCGGCCAAAGGATCCGGTTTGAGCTTCGATGCCGTGCAACAGGCCGCCCAAAAATTGAAAGTCACGATGCGGACGATCGCGGCGATCAGCGACAGCGAGCGACTGACGAAGCTGTTGCGGTAGAGCCGCCGACGCGACGTCGCTTGTGGATCCTTTGACGTCGCCCGACCTCTCGTCGTCGAGCGACTTCCTGCGTCCCCGATTCTCTTTCGACCGCCTAGCCCGGCCCGTCCCACTGCCAATCCGATGCGATGCGTCGGAATCGGGGTGAAATGTGATGAGGCTCGGTATTGACGATGTCGCTGTTGATTTTGATCCCGCGCATCAAGGCCTTCACGCACGTCTCTAGACGTTCTCGGCTGACCGGTTTCTTCAAGAACACGCTACCCCGCAGTCTCGCCACGATTCGCGTGACCGACGGATCTTCCAGGCTACTGGAGACGATGACCGGCACGTCGGCGATCTTGGAATCAGGGTCGTCTCGGAGCATCTGCAGCAGATGCAGGCCGCTCAGATGCGGCATGTCGATGTCGGTGACGACCATGTCGGGACGAGACTGACGGATCTTGTCCAACGCGGTCGCGCCACAATTAGCGTAAGTCACCGAAAAGCCGAGCGACTCCATCCACTCACCGATCTGTTCTCGGATCATTCGGACGTCGTCCGCGACGACGCAGTGAAGCGATGGATGCGTTGAAGAATGGGTCGGCATGGTTGTTCGTTCACGTGGGGCAGTGCAGAGACCATGGCACGCGAAATGCGTACCAAAGACAATCGAACACCAGAAGAACCTTTTGCAACTCGCGACACCTCCATGACGACGAACGAGGCGACCAGCCCGGACGAGCCAAAACTGACCACCCCGGACGGCCGTGAACTGTTCTTGCGTTGCGAAGGCGATCCGTCAGCCCGGCTCGCGTTCGTCGTCGTTCACGGATTGGGCGAACACGCCGGCTGTTACGACGACTTCACGACAAGGATGACGAGTCTGGGACGCGGGGTGCTCATCTACGATCAACACGGTCATGGTCACAGCCCCGGTCGACGTGGCGATGCTCCCGACTTCGCCACGATGGTCAACGACGTGGCGGTCGCGTTGGAATTCGCGGCCAAACACTTTTCCCGCGCGGAACTGGTTCTGTTCGGGCACAGCATGGGCGGCAACTTGGTGCTGAATCATTTGCTGGACCGAGATCACGAATACGCCCGCCGCGTGATCGTTTCCAACCCGATGATTTTGCCGCCCGATCCGCCGACCCGTCCGCAAGCGTTCGCGGCTTGGCTGACCGGAAAAATCATCCCACGGCTGCGATTTTCGGCCTCGATCGAACCGGCCCAGTTGACGCAGGATGCCGAAGCACGAAACCTGTTGGCCGACGACGATCTCATTCACGAACTGCTTTCCGTCGGAATCGGCAGCCAACTGATCAACCAAGGGCTCTGGTTGCTCGATCATGCCGAGCGGTTGCGCGTCGACCTGCTGGTACTGACCGGCAGCGACGATGAACTCTGCGACGCCGAGACGACTGATCGTTTCGTGTCGCAAGCCGGATCGCGATGCACCCGCATCGATTTTACCGGCCTGCGGCATTCGTTGCTGCTGGAAAAAAAACGAGATCAAGTGTACCGGGCGATCGAAGGTTGGTTGCAGAACGACGCAGGTGTTTGATTTTTGTTTCGGTTGCCGCCTCGTTGATTCGTGGGAGGACCAAGTTGTATCAGCCGTCGAGCGCTAGCTCACGGTTCCTGGGAACCGGACGCTAGCGCGTGGCGGCTGATTCGGATTTGCGGGAACCGGACGCTAGCGCGTGGCGGCTGATTGGGGTTGAACAGCTTATGCGATCCCTTGTCGATCCGCTTCGTCGATCGATTCGGCGTTCAAGTCGTGAGCCTCCTCGGCGCGGTCGATCCGCTCTTCCGCTTCTTCTTGATCGCCCGCGTGTTGGTCAAGCGTGTCATGCTCGGGCTTCATTTCAGGATCCAGTTGCAGATCGACAAGGATGGGAAAGTGATCGGAGCCCACGTCATTCAGCCGCCGGATTTCGCGAATGGCGAAATGACGGGAGTGAAAAAGATGATCCAGGGGAAAACGCATCCAAGCGTGGTCGGCATGGAAGGTGTTGAAAAATCCACGTCCTCGCCGCGGATCCAACAGTTGACTGAGCCGCAAGAACAATCTCGTGGTTTGCGACCAAGCGACATCGTTCAAGTCGCCACCGATGACCGTCGGCCGGTCGCGTCCGGCAAACTCTCTGCCCCACAAGACCAGCTCCGCGTCTCGGGCTGACGAATCGTTGTCTCGAATCGGCTCGGGCGGCCGCGGGTGAACCGCCACGACTCGCACTCGATCGCCGTTCTGCATTTTGATGTCGGTATCGATCGAAGGCACGTCGTCTTGAACCAAAAAACGGAGCTTGCTCTCCACGATCGGGAGACGTGACAAGAAAGCCAAGCCGTACCAGTTGTGTTGGGGGTGGATGATTTGAAAAGGATACTCCCGATTCAACTCGCCGAGCGTTCTGGCCCAGCGATCGTCGACTTCCGCCACGATCACCACGTCCGGATCGGCACTCAAAACGGTCGATTTCCAGAGGTCGAATCGGTCGTTTTCTTGTTCCACGTTGGTCACCAGCATTCGCAGCCGCCCGGCATGATTCGATTCGTCGCCGGCTTTCTCTGCGGACCAACTTTTCACTTGGGGCGAAACGAGTCGCGTGTAGGGAATGATTCGCGTGAGATGCCATCCCGACAGCATCAACGTCAACAACGCGACCGTCGCCAGTGACGACGCCGATGGCTGGTCGGCGGCCAGGTTGGCCGCAAAAAAGACGATCGCTGCCGACCAACTCAACACCAGGATATGAACGCGGGGGAAATCCCAGGCCCGCACGAACCAGTGAGCCGTCGAAAGGATCGGCAGCAGCGATCCGGTAACCAGAACACCAAAGAGGACGAAGATGACGAGATTGAGTGTGAAGAGCATGGGCATTCCTGTCGGCCGATTCGTGAGTTTTTTCGCCGTTTCTGCTGACTCGCAAACCCCGTTCCGTCATTGGGAACAAGCTTTGCAGGTCACCCGGTCGTCCGGGGCGAGACCGGTTTCGAAGGAAAAATTCTCATGCGAACTCGCTCCTCCGGTGATGATCTGCTGATCGAAATCGGTATCCTCGTGGCCGGCACGTTCGACGCCGTCGATGAGGAAGCCTTGGACGCTGCGCTCGGCAAGACGGATCAATCGTTGAGCGATTTCTACGGCCCGAGCGGTCTGCGGTTTCGCTTCGCCAAGATCCGACGCCGTGAGCTGGTGGCACGCATTCGCGTCGAACCGAGCTCGCTGCTCCGCGACGCCCAAGAAGAACGTGATGCCCGAGGCTGGGATTTCGTTTTCGTCGTGACGGCGGCCGATCTGGTCGGGATTTATTCGGCTTCGTCCTGTTTCGCCGTCCTCAGCCGGCCTTTGGACGCGGCCGTCTTTTCGACGCTGCTGATCGATCCGGCGTCCAGAGGCGAATCGGTTTCGGACACGCGGCGTGTCGCACGGCTGACCTCGCGGCTGACCCGATTGATGCTTCACGCCGTGGGGCACTTGTCCGGATTGCCGCAGTCCGAGTTGCCCGATCGGGTCATGTATCGCCCGACGTCGGCGAGCGATCTGGACCCGGAAGCCACTTTCGATGAATCCGAACGGACGCGAAGCGGCAAGACGCTTTTGGAGATTGCCGATCAACGCTTGGAAGAACAGGTTGCGCCACCCGGCAATGCCGTCGTGTTCATGATTCGGGCCGCCTGGATCAACCGTTACGAGATCGTCGAAGCCGTCTGGGCGGCCCGGCCGTGGCAATTTCCACGTCGACTGTCCGGCCTGACGATCGCTTCGGTTTCGACCCTGCTGATCCTGTTGATGACCGCGGAAGCCTGGGACTTGGCACTTTCGCAAAGCGTCGTTTCGGTGGCGATGCTCGGCATCCTGGTCGCCGCCGCCACGACGATCTTTGTCGCCGTTCGGCAACGATTGTTGATCCGCCGTCGCAAGATTCGAAGCGAACAGAACGTCGTCACGGCGATCTCGGCGATCTTGATCGTCGCGGCGGGCATGACCATCACTTGGCTTTATCTGGTCGCCTCGGGGACGCTCGTCGCGACTTTACTGTTCTCGTCCGAGCTGATCGCCAGCTGGGCAGCCTCCGGCGATTTGTCGGTGGACAAAATCGGTTGGGGAAGCCGTTTGTTGATGAGCTGTTTCTGCAGTTCCCTGGGGATCCTGATCGGAGCACTCGGAGCGAGCTTCGAGTCGCAAAACTATTTCCAACACGTGATCTTTGTCGATGAAGAACTTTAGACCGAAGCGATTCACAAGACCACGATCAGGGCGTGGATGATGCCGATGATCCAAAAGCCGACCAGCGTCAACACAATGTTCAAAATAAACTGCGTCCCCACGCCCCGGTCCATGAAGACCGCCAGGGGTGGCAGCAGAATGGCGAGGATGACTTTCAAAATCGTGTTTTGATTGCGAACAGCGGTGGTCATGGTTGGAATCTCCGTCAAGTGGGTTTGAACGGCGGATCGTTCGGCGTTTCGCCCGAAAGATCGACCTTTTCGGTGGGCAAGCTGTTTGGCAAAGGCCGTGCCAGAAAAGAAACGGCGACGAGGAAAAATCCGAACTACCCGCTCGCCAAATGCTCGTCGGACTGGGCAGGCGGCGTGTAGTGGTCCACGCACAGATTCTCGACTTGCATGTGAGCGCTTTCGACACACAGTCCGACGCACCCCCGCTGAAAATTTTGATCGGCAAGCGACAGCAGCACTCGATCGCCGACGGCCAATTCGATGTAGCTGCCGTACGCGATCAACTGTATCTCGGCTTCGCCGTGCCGATCGACAGTCCAGTATCCCGCCTGCAGTTCCAGGAACCGCATCATTTCCTCGCCACTGCCGTCGGGCCCGCTTCCCCAGGCGCGAAGCTGAGCGACGCCTTTGTACAAATCCAGCGACAGGTAGTAGCCGTCGTGCGACCGGCGGTCGAGCCGGAACACGAGACCGCATTTCCCCTCGCTCAGCATTTTCAAATTCGCACGCAAGCGAAAGCACTCGAACGTCGGTGCCAACGCGAAGATCTGGAATCCGGATTCGCAGCCGAGTCGATAGCCCCCGTCGTGTCGGGCGGCTTCGGCGGGATGCTCGCTTTTCAAAGAATCGATTTTGTCGATCCGCGCCGGCCCCGCGATCATGGCTTCAAGACCTTCGTACGTCCGCACCTGCAAATGACCACCGGGTCCCCGCACCAGTCGCTTGGGCGGCGGCAACAAGTTATTGGTGACCCGATCGGTGCACTCGTGGAAGCCTGGTGTAAAGAAACTCCAAAGCAAAAGCCCCCGGTCGTCTTCGCAGATACGACCGGCGTAGTTCCCCGAAGCCAACAGGACATTGTCGGCATAACTTTTCCACGGAGATCCGATCTCTTTGGTGTGCCAGTAACGGACCTTCGCGTCTTCTCTCATGCTACCGACCAAGTAGTACTCTCGGTCGATCCTGAACAAGTTGGGCACCTCCACATCGTCGTACAACGCGGGATGATGCAGTGGCGGTCGCGATTCGAAATGGTTCGGCGAGGTTTCTTCCATCACCGCAACACAACCGCGGCGAATGACGGGGCCCTCCTTGACACGGCCGGCCACCAGTAGCCAACCGCGGCCGTCCTCTCGGTAGTAGTAGGGGTCCCGCCAGGACAACCAGTGACGCCCTTCGTCGATCTCGGATTCATAAAAACGGGCGTCCGGACTCAACGGAAAGCAACTCGACGGGTCGTAGTCGAACGGCGGTTGCGGCGGCCGTCCCGGCAAGTCGTAGGGCAAGTCGGATCGACGGTCCACCCAGTTCACCGGAGCCTTTTGCCAGTTGTAAAGATCCTCGCTGGTGGCCATCCCGACGCGCTGTTTTTGGCCGTGATCGCGACGTGAAAGTCCGGTGTAAAACATCCGCCACCGACCCGGCCGATGCGGGTCGGGGGAGACGTGCATGGTCCACAGCATCGAATCGTCCCATGATCCGGGATGACCGAGAAACAACGCGTTTTCGACCCGTCGCCACGACAAGCAATTGTTGCTGACCGCGTGGGCGATGAAGTCGTGATTCGGCAACACGAGGTGAAACAGATGGTACAGCCCGTCGTGATACAAAATGTCGACGTCGCCGAGCGTCTTTCGCGATCCCGCGATCTCTGAATACATGTTGTCGTTCCTGTAATGGAAATCGGGCCGACTGATAAGACATTGCGGCTTTTCCGGTCGGCACGGTCGATTGTCGACCACGACGAGTGTCTCGCTACCGCCTTGGGCCGGAATCGCGCGTCGCGACCGACGTGGCATACGAATTGCATCGTCATGTGGCGAAGTAAAGAATACGCAATTTCCGATACCGCTGATTGAAGGACGACCCCATGGCTGAGCAACCCGGAATCGTCAAAGAAACCAAAGACGCGATGAAAGACAACGAACACTCGATCGGTGAGAAAGCACCGGGGACGCCCTTCGCATTGGTGGCGCTAAGCTACATCTCGGTGCTGTTGATCGTCAGCCTGGTCGTCGCCTTGCTGGTTTGGCTTTCCCAGGGCGGCTGACCCGCTATCGATTTATCACCCAGACGTTCACCGTCCACATCGCCGCTGCGTCGAATCAGCCGTTGCGGCGTTTCAAGACGCGTGATTCAGGACGCGAGCTGTCGAATTTCTTCGAGCAGATCCGCCAAGCTCGGGGCGATTTTTTGATGCAAGCTGGCGACCGTCACTGGATCATTTTCCCGCGCCGCTTCGATCAAGGCTTCCAGCCCGCTGACCGGCTCTTTCGTCTCGAAAGCACTGAGCAAGCCTTTGAGTGCGTGTGACGTCCGCGCGACCTCGGGCATGTCGCCGTCGGCTACTTCTCGACGCAATTCCCTCATCATATCGGGGGCGTCTTCCGCAGCGATGGTCGCCAACATTCCGAGCGTGTCCTCATCGCCCGCAACCCTGGCAAGGGCTTCCGAAAACCGCTCTTTTTGAGATGGATTCATTTCGTTTGTGTTTCCATGCCGTCATGATCGCTTACGCCGACATCGCTTTTCAAAACGATGTTGTAAGCGTTGATACGGTCCCTGAGTTTCCCGCGGGTGATCCCCAACATTTCCGCCGCCCGGCTTTGGTTGCCTTCGGTCGCCTGAAGCACCTTGAGGATCACATAACGTTCCATGTATTCCATCGCCTCACTATAAATGTTGGTCGACTTTTCATTTAGCAAACGCGAGACCAAACGCGGCAATTGTCGCCCCGGTTCGTCATCGGTCGACAGCTCGCCTGGCGGATGGTTGCGTTTCGCGATCGCGTCGGGCAGCACGTCCGGCGTGATCACCGGCATCACCGTGTCGAGCACGCAGCGACGAATGACGGCACGCAACTGACGCACGTTGCCGGGCCAGTCATAACGTGTCAACAAATCGACCGCTTCCGGCGATAAACCTTCCAGGTCGGCCTTGTTGAATTCCTGTTTCGCCTGCGCCAAAAAGAAACGAATCAACGACGGCACGTCGCTCAGTCGATCACGCAGCGGCGGCAGTTCGATGGTCACCCCGTTGAGACGGTACAGCAAGTCTTCGCGGTAGTCGCCGTCATCGACCATTTGTTCCAGCGGCCGGTTGGTGGCCGCGATGATGCGAACGTCGGTCGTCAATTCCTTGTTGCCGCCGACGCGTTCGAAACGTTGTTCCTGCAAGACCCGCAAGACCTTGGCTTGGACCGCCGGAGCCATGTCCCCGATCTCGTCCAAAAACAGAGTGCCGCCGTTGCACTGTTCGAACTTACCGATCCGCCGAGACTCCGCCCCGGTGAACGCACCTTTCTCGTGGCCGAACAGCTCGCTTTCGAGCAAGTTATCGGGCAGCGCCGCGCAGTTGACGGCCAGAAACGTTTCGTCGCAGCGGTGGCTGTACTGGAACAGCGCCCGAGCGACCAATTCTTTGCCGGTGCCGCTTTCGCCACGGACCAAGATCGGCACGTCTTGTTTGGCGACTTTGCCGATGGCCTTGAAGACGTCCAGCATCGCGGGAGACCTGCCGATGAACAACTCCGCGGATTGATCGCCGCCTTCGTCGTCGGCCGAAATGGCGACCGGGACGCTGCTGATCTGGCGCTGCTCGATCGCCTTTTCCACCAAGTCACGAAGCTGTTCGACGTGCAACGGTTTGGCGATGTAATCGAACGCGCCCAATTGCATCGCTTCGATGGCCGTGTTGCTGGCCGCTTCGACGGTCATGAAAATCACCGGAATCCGGCGGTCGTGTTCGCGGATCTCGCAGTACACGGCCAAACCGTTCTGATCGGGCAACTGAATGTCCAGCAACACCGCGTCGAACGATCCGCGACTCAGTTCCTCCAACCCCTCCGCGGCGCTGGCCGCCGTCACGATGTCGGCGATCGGCGAAAGGGCTTTCTCGGTCAGTGCCAAAATGGCGCGGTCGTCGTCGATGACCAACAGACTCGGCATGGCTTTGGACCACTTGGAGAGGGTTTTGGATTCGGGAAACGTGGTGACGGTGGCCATAGCAAATCAGGGGAAATAAAAGTTAACAGTGGGGTCAAACGTTGTCGATCGGATGACATTCGTTAAGTCACGGCAAGCTCGCCTCGCAGGCGGGGGAACAGAAATACTTCAGTCGACGGTTCGGGCTCTGGTGAAAGGTTGCGGCGGTCCGCTCTTGATCAAGGGACTTCGTGCCCATCCGGCCGACGAGCGTGCCGGGAGTATCCGTTTCGTTTTCGCGTCGCCGAGTCCGACCAAAGTTTCGCGGCAAGCGTCAAGACACCGGCGCCCAAAGGCATGGCCGATTCATCGACGTCAAATTTCGGGGTGTGAAGCGGTTCGTGACCGATGTCGATGCCGGCGACGCCGAGCCGAAACATCGCCGCGGGCACACGGTCGGCGATGAAGGCGAAATCCTCCGCACCCATGCTCGGTTTTTCCATCACGCGGACGTTCTTTTCGTTCAGCAGTTCACAACCCGCTTCTTGCAACAAACGGTTGATGACGACATCGTTCCGCATCTCGGGGGTGTGCCGATCGAAGTTCAGGTTGACTTCGCAGCGATGGGCCGATGCGATAGCCGTCGAGATGTCATGCATCACGCGTTTGGCTTGATCGGTACTCGTCGAATCGAGCGAGCGCAACGTCCCGGTCATCTCGGCGGATGCCGGGACGACGTTCGCCGCGGCACCGGAACGGATGCTGCCCACGTTCAGGACCACCGCGTCACGTGCGTCGGTCGATCGCGGCACCCTTCGATACACATCGGTGATCCACTGGGCGGCGGCGCCGACGGTGTCGCCGGTCAGGTGTGGCCTTGCCCCGTGGCCACCGCGTCCCAGGATTTCGCAAGTGAACGTGTCGCAGCCCGCCGTCAACGCGCCGTCACGCACGGCCATGGTTCCGACCGGCCTGCTGGAATCGACGTGCAGAGCGATCGCGGCCTCGATTTGCTCGAGCGCTCCCGATTCGATCATGTGAATCGCCCCACGACTGGTCTCTTCCTCGGGTTGAAAAATCACGCGGGCGTGGATCGGAATTCTTCGTGTCGCCAAGTCGTTCAACATCAGGACCACGCCAAAGCCGATCGCCGCATGAACGTCGTGTCCGCAAGCGTGCATCACGTTGTCGACGCGACTGGCGTATTCGGCGTCGAGTCGGGTGCGAATCGGCAAGGCGTCCATGTCGGCACGGATGGCGATTCGCGGCTCCCAGGCCGATCCCCCGATGTCGACAAACAGACCCCGATCGTCATCGGCCAGCTGAGGACTCAGGCCGAGATCCGCGATGATTTCCGCCAAAAATTCGGTGGTGCGGTACTCTTGCCCCGAAAGTTCCGGGTGTCGATGAAGGTACCGCCGGACTTCTTTCATCCGCAGCTCATGGGTGCGGGCGGAGTCCGCGATCTCTGACGCCAATGCCGCTTTCGCGATCATTTCGACCGTACCGCACGGTAGGCAGACGACGAGGCGCGGCGGGACGCGATCCGGGCGACGCCCACGACGGCGCCAGACACCGCACCCCACAACAACGCGTCGCGCCAAGTCACGTCGTGTGATGCCGGGTTCTTGGGCGGGTCACGGTTCGTCGCCGCTCGCCAGCCCGCCTGGACGGCGTTACGCGTCAGCAACGTGACGCCGAGCGCGACGGCAAAGGCCAAGGCGTTCTCCGCCGGCCCGATGCCCGCGTTGCGTTCGTCGGGCTCGGCCGACAAATAGTCGGTGGCTTTTTCTCTCAGTTGATCAATCATGTGTTTGCCGTGGGCGTGTCGGTTTCGTCCGGTCACGGCAAGCCGAAGACGCCGACGATTCGAAAGACGGACGTCGACGACTTGCCGCTGGGAGGGGGGGAATGGGATTCAGACGTCGCGAAGACTTCAGGGTTTCAGTTTCCAGCCCACCACGACGCCCAAGGTGAACGCCCACATGGCGGCGACATCGGGATGATCCTTCGCATAGGACTTCGCCAAGCTGAATAGGTCCTTCGCCGGATCCGAGACGTAATGCTCGGCCGCATCGTGGCCCATTCCCATCGCGCCGGCGGCGACGCGGTTGGCGGTGTCACGAGCCTGTTGCGACATTCCGGATTGATGACTCGGGTCGGCGGCGTTTCGGTTCGCTGCGTTCTGTGTGGTTGGTTCGGACATGGGTCTACCTTGATGAAAGAGGGGAAACGGGTTCGGGGGTGTAGCGATCTTGACGCGGACGTTCGTCGAATTCGGGGAACGTTTCGCTCCGCAGTTGATGACGAGGCGAAGAACCCGGTGAAACGATCGTCGCCTTGGGCCAACGTAGGTTCTCGGCGAATTCAGATTTGGTTTCGTTCAGGTCGGACGCGGCGGATCGAACGGCAAACCACGCGGCGGCGAGCAAGCCGAGAACGATCAGAAAGGTCACGCCGCCGACGATCAGCAATCCGGTGCCCGCGGAAAGGTCCGCAAGCTCGTGCAACAGAAAACCGAGGCCGACCAACAGGACGGTCAACGCCGCCCCGGCCGATGCCATCGCGGTCAAACCGTACACGGCCGCACGGGTCATCTTTCGCCGCGCCGCTTGCGAATCCACCGACAACAGCTGCATCTGCAACTCGCACAGGTCCAGGATGTCCCGCGTCACGTTTTGAAAACTATTAGGAACTTGCATTATCGTTTTTCACAATCGACGTTTGACGAACCACCCCAGCGCCACGCCGACGGCACACGCGGCCGCGACGGCGACACCCGGATGCCTGGCAATGACGCGGCGGACGATGCCGCCGGTGCCTTGCTCATCGCGGATGCTTTTGCGGACCTCGTCGGCGTGTCGCCAAACGCCGTTGGCACGGTCTTGAACTGGTGACGATGCCACGTCGCGGCGACCGGAAGACGGTGGACGTGCCGGAGCGATCATGATTCGCCTCGTTTTGAAAGGAATCGACTGAGCTGATCCGCTGCCAGCGACGTGCCTTGCCGGATCGCCATCGTCGCCAGTGCGCCGGCGATGCCGCCGACCAAGCCGCGTTTGGCGGGCGCCGGCGAGCGGTCTCGCGCACCTCCGCCGATCGAATCGCCGGAGATCACGATGCGTTCGGGCGTCCGTTTGGCCGGGACGGCCAAGTACCCGAGCACGGCGGCCGCGGCCAAGATCGGCAGCGGGCGACGCGCGACGTGATACTTCCAGTCGCTCAATTGCCGCACGCGTGCCCTCGCCTCATCGACTTCGTAGGGCAGCTCCGTGCGAATCTCGGCCATTTTCTGCTTGATCGCCTCGGCCTGCTTCTCGGTTGCAAACGTGGTCGCCATGATTACCGCTTCGAACCGATGAAGAACAAAGCGCCGGCGGCAATGCCCAGGCCGAACGCGATCGCCAAGGACTCACCGGGGCGCGCCCGCACGGTCTCGGCGACCTTCGCGCCGTAATCGCCGGTCTGCGACGCCACGCGGCGGTAATTCTGCCGGGCGTAATCGGCCGCGTCGGCCGCCGCCGCTTGGGCGGCGTCGGCGTAGTGCTGGACCCTTTCGGCCGCCTGATCGCCGAAGTGGCCATCCAAAATGTTGTCAATGAACTTTTCGACTTCTTTCCGTGTCGCGCCGGTCTTTTGCTGGACGACGCCCACCAGTTGTTCGGCCGAGCCTTCGACGCGTTGCAAGTCGTCTTCGGTCAGCTGCCCCCAGTGTTCTTTCAGTCGACCTTTGACCTCGTTCCATTGGCCACTTAATTCTTGTCGGTTCGTCATTACTTGTCTCCGTTTCTTGCTTGATGAGTGGTTGCCTTCCGATCGAAGACGACGTCATCACAACGATGCACATCGCAGGCCAAAAGCTTTTCGAAACGGAAACGAGGCCGATAAGCGACCCGATCGCCCCCTCGGTGACGCGAGATCCGTCGCCCTGGCCGATCGGCGACCAACGGAACGGGTCCGATGGGCGGTGCATCACCTTGGCACGCCGATTGCCCCGTCTGCACACCCGTCCCGCGGATCAAGCCGGACGACGCGGAGTCAGTCGGACGACGCGGGTTCGGCCTTTTGCACTCACCCTCCCCGAAAAGGAAATTTGTATGCGTCTCCAAGTCATGACCGCCGCAGTCGCTCTCGCGATCGCCGGCTTCGCCACGGTCGCCTGTGCCGAAGAATCCTCCGAAACCCTGATCCAAAAACTCGCCGGTGTTTGGGAAGTCGAAGAAGGCGTCAATCGGGGCGAGGAAATTCCAGAAGACGAACTGGAAGGCACCACGATGCTGGTCGAGGAGAACACGATCATTACCTACGACCCCGACCGCAAGGAAATCTATCGAGCGACGTTCACGCTGGACACTTCGACCGATCCGATCTCCATCGACATGACGACGAAGATGAAATCGCTTCCACAGACTCGAGCGTTGGGAATTTTGAAGTTCGAGGAAGACGACGAGTTCGAGCTTTGTTACGCGCTGCCCGGAAGCGATCGCCCGAAAAATTTTGAATCTCCCAAGGGCAGCGAAATCATGTTGTTCGAGGTCGAGAAAGAGGA